>JAUXGP010000146.1 GCA_030621995.1 Psychrilyobacter sp. | reverse complement strand
TTCTTTTTTTATATCATATTCTAAACTAATGCCATATTTTTCAAGAATTTTACTATAATCAATATTTTTATTTTCCATTGAACAATATTTATAAACCATTTCATAAAAACATTCATGATGTTTAGTATATAACTCACAACCTCTTCTTGAAACCTCATCATTATAAAAAATAGATTCTCTAATAGTTCCAAATATTACTTTTGGGTCTTTCCACGAACAGGATATCATTCTTCTAATTTTGTCTAAAATAATACGCATTTCTTCTGGAAGATATATAGAAATTTTATAAATTTCTTCAATAATTTCTCCATCAATATTTAATCTTTCTTTTTCCATTTCTTTTAGGAACCTAGAATTATTAACACATGCACATATATAAGTATTAAACATCATCCTATGGTTAGAAATTAATAAATTTATTTTTTCTAAACTTGGTAATGCTCTATTTAACTTTATACTTTCAATTTCTAATTTTTTAGAAAAAACTGTTGCTTGCATGTCCATTATTGATTTTTCATGTATTTTCGCTTTCTCTAATCTAAAATCTAAACATTTTTTAAAAATAGGCTCTAACATTCTTTTCGTTAAATACCCTAAAAATAAAGTTACTGAACCAAATCCTGCGTATTTTAATAATTCTTTTAATAATTCCATAAGCCCCCTTGATCAAAAATCTGACTAAATCAAAATTTACCATTAATTTACTTTCAATTTCAATAATAAAATTCGTATCATTGGTGACAATTTGTGGTAAAAACTTTTACTTACACCTCGGTTTCTCCTAATCTAGGAGAAAACATAAAAAGGAAGAGGTCTAAACCAGTCTACTTCTTCTCCCTCTCTGCTATCTCCTTCAACACCTTCTTAATATCCTGAGCTCTCTCTTTTTTACACACCAAGAGGGCATCATTAGTTTCTACTATCACTATATCTTCTACCCCTATTGTAGCTACTATTTTTTTCGTCCCTATTATTATATTATTTTTACTCCCGATCTCAATAAGTTCATTGGCTCTATTCACAGTCCCATTTTCATTGTGTTCCAGTACCTCATCCAGAGCAGGGTAACTTCCCACGTCATTCCATCCAAAATCCACAGGTATAACCTGGATATTCTGAGCTTTTTCCATAATCCCGAAGTCGATAGAGATCTTTTCAAACTTCTCAAATAAAATTTTAAGCTCCTCAGTTTCAGCTTCTATATCTAATTTTTTCTCCTTTAATTCAGCTATCTTATTAAAAATTTCTGAATGCTTCGGCATATATTTTTCAAAGGATCCCATAATCATGTCGATCCCCATGACAAACATCCCACTATTCCAAAGATAGTTCCCGGCTTCTACATATTCCTCTGCTCTCTCTAAATTCGGCTTTTCCCAAAATCTTGTCACCTTGCTGGGCTCTCCTATATAGGCTTCTTTTACCTCTATATACCCGTATCCTGTCTCAGGTTTATTCGGCTTTATCCCCAATGTGATGATGGAATTTGTTTCTACCGCAATCTCACTGGCTCCTACTATTCTCTTTCGGAAGTTATCCTCATTTTTTATGATATGATCCGATGCTAAAACCACCATGGTAATCTTTTCATCTTTTAATTTTTCCCTGATCTTAACTGCTCCATATCCAATAGCTGCAGCAGTATCCTTGAATGCCGGTTCCACGATTATATTTTCATATGGCAGATCCGGCAGTTCCATCCTGATAGCCTCTGCCTGTACAGCATTTGTCCCGATAAATATTTTATCCGCTGGTATAATGGGCAGGATCCGGTCCACTGTCATCCTGATTAAACTCCTGTCTTCATCTATTAATTTCAACAACTGCTTGGGTCTTTCCTTGGTTGAGAGGGGCCAAAACCTTTCCCCAGATCCTCCTGCCATTATAAATGCTGTTAACATTCCTCATCACTCCTATTTTAATTTTTTTTATTTCTAATTCAAATATTATTTTTTTATAATCATTTTCTACCCTATACTTTTTTTATTCCTTTCTTTTCTGTCGATAACCCTTAAAGACTTCCTGTTAATAGTATATACTAAATACTTGAAAAATATGATATAATGTTACGAATAAAAAAATTATTTTTTATTAGTGAATACCGATATTTCATCATGATTATCTGTTGAACTTATAAAATTTTGGAGGTTAATAAATGATATCAACTAGTGGTTTAGGGCTTATGTTCCCTGGAAAAAAATTATTCGATGATGTAAACATTAAGTTTACACCCGGTAACTGTTACGGGCTTATTGGAGCTAACGGTGCTGGAAAATCTACATTCTTAAAGATCTTGGCTGGTGAAATCGATGCTAGTGAAGGTGATGTAATCTTAGGACCTAAGCAAAGATTATCATTCTTACAACAAGACCATTTTGCCCACGCAGATGAAGTAGCTTTAGAAGTAGTAATGATGGGGCATAAGGAACTTTATGCTATAAAAAAAGAGCAGGAAGAATTATATGCAAAACCTGATGCAACAGATGAAGACTATGCAAAGGCCGGAGACCTGACTGATAGAATTGAGGAGTTAGACGGCTGGTCTGCTGAAACTAATGCCGAAAAATTACTTACAGGATTAGGAATCAAGCCTGAATTACACTACAGAGTAATGAATGAACTTACAGAACCTGAAAGGGTTAAGATCCTTTTAGCACAGGCATTATTTGGTGAACCAGATGTGCTTTTATTAGACGAACCTACAAATGGTCTGGATATCCACGCTATCAACTGGTTGGAGAACTTCTTATTAAACTTTGATGAAACAGTTATCGTAGTATCACATGACAGACATTTCTTAAACAAGGTATGTACTCATATTGCTGACATCGATTTTGGTAAAGTTAAGATGTTCGTAGGAAACTATGATTTCTGGTACGAATCAAGTCAAGTTGTATTAGAATTAATGAGAAATAAAAATAAAAAATTAGAGCAAAAAAGAGAAGAATTACAGACCTTCATCGCTAGATTCAGTGCCAACGCTTCAAAGTCAAATCAAGCAACAGCTAGAAAAAAGATGTTGGAAAACTTAAAATTTGAAGATATGCAGGTTTCTAATAGAAAATATCCATTCATCGAATTCAAATCTGAAAGAGATGCCGGTAACAACATGTTAAAAGTTGAAAATATAACTAAAACTATCGACGGGGTAAAGGTATTAGACAATGTTTCTTTTACAATCAATACCGGAGACAAGGTAATATTCTTAGCTAAAAACGATATAGTTAAAACAACACTTATCAAGATCATGGCTGGAGAGATGGAGCCTGATTCAGGTAGCCTTACTTGGGGAGTAACAACTTCTTTAGGTTATATGCCTAGAGATAACTCGGAGTACTTTACAGCAGAGAGTGGTACCGATCTTATCGACTGGTTAAGACCATACTCATCTGATCCGCATGAGAGTTTTATCAGAGGATTCCTGGGAAGAATGTTATTTGCCGGGGAAGATTCTCAAAAGAAACCAAGTGTTCTTTCTGGAGGAGAAAAAGTAAGATGTATGTTATCTAAAACAATGATGACTGGAGCTAATGTTTACTTATTCGATAATCCTACAGATCATTTGGATCTTGAGTCTATTCAATCATTGAATAAAGCACTTATTAAATTTAATGGAACTGTTATGTTTGCTGCTCATGACCATGAGTTCATCCAGACTGTAGCCACTAGAATTATCGAGATAACTCCTAATGGAGTAGTTGATAAATTGATGGACTTTGATGAATATATCAAAGATGAAGGTGTAGAAGCCAGACTTGCAGAGATGTATAACTAAAAGATAAAAGCTGAGACTATCGTCTCAGCTTTTTTTATTTACTCCAATATCCCTAATTTTTTACAAATACCTGCGTATACTCTGAGTCCGTTTCCTAAGACTTTTTCATCAAAATTAAATTTGGAATTATGCAGCGATTCTACATATCCCAGTTTTTCATTTTTAGTTCCCACAAAGAAAAAAAGTCCCCTTGTAACCTCCTGATAAAAACCAAAATCCTCGGCTAACATCTCTGGATCTATCTCCTCAAATTCCAGCCCCTTTTCTCCTTTAACAACCTCTTCTAAAAGATTATAATATTCCCTGTCATTTATCACAGGAGGATATCCTTCTGCCAGATCAATATCTATTTCTACCCCGTAGCTCAGTTCCATTCCACGGGATATATCCTTTATTTTTTTAACTATAAGATTGAATGTATCCACGGAAAAAGCTCTTATGGTCCCCTCCATTCGAGTCATTTCCGGAATAATATTTCTTATCGTTCCCCCTTCTATCTTGCCTATAGCTATTATACTCGGATCAAAGGGAGCTATAAATTTTGAGGTGATGAGATTAAATCCTTCCAGCATCTTTCCTGCTACCTGGATAGAATCCAAGCCTAAATGAGGCTGGCCTCCATGACCGCTTCTCCCCTTGATTACTATATTTATCTCAGCTGCCTTGGCCATAAATCCGCCAGGTCTGCAGCCGATTATTCCCTCCTCCAGCTTCGGAAAAAGGTGGAGGCCGAACATTCCCTGTACATTATATTTTTCTAAAATTCCACTCTCTACAATATTCTTGGCTCCCCCTGGCCCTTCCTCGGCCGGCTGAAAAACAGCTAAAATATTTTTCTTTATTTTTTTCCCTCTTAAATATTCCATAAACCCCAACAGAGTAGCCATATGACCATCGTGTCCACAGGCATGCATAGATCCCTCATGTTTAGAGCTGTAAGAAACTCCTGTTTCCTCTAAAATTGACAGGCCGTCTATATCCGTCCTGAAGCCATAGGTTTCCTCAGCTCCTCCATCTATGTAAACATAGATTCCTGTTTCACAAATTATTTTAGGCTCATACCCCATCTTTTTTATCTCTTGAAGCAAATAAGCCTGGGTCTTTTTTTCTTCATATCCCAGTTCTGGGATTTCATGCAGATTTCTTCTATGTCTTTTCATAGTTTCTAATATTTTTTCCACTCTTGCCTCCTTAAAATAAATAATTCATATTATTATTTG
>JAUXGP010000291.1 GCA_030621995.1 Psychrilyobacter sp. | reverse complement strand
TGCATGGGATATAGGGGATTCATTTTTATGGAAGGCTCAGAGTGAAAAAGGTAAAAAATTAATGGAGACTATGGGAGAACTCTTTACAGATATCGATGAAAAGGATCTCAAAAACCTCCAGCAGGAAAAAAATAATATCCGGGAAAAATTAGGAGACCTTCCATTTAATAATGTGGACCTCTCAAAAATAAAGGGAACTCAGCAGGAAATATTTGATAGGGAAGATATCTGGCATGAGTTCAGTGAAAGGTGTCTTGCCTGCGGGACCTGTTCCTACCTCTGTCCTACCTGTCATTGTTATGACCTTCAAGATTATAAAGGAAGTAATCACGGGGAAAAATTTCGCTGCTGGGACTCGTGTATGTCATCTGATTTTACACTCATGGCTCATGGAAACCCAAGAACCAGCCAGATGCAGAGGTTAAGACAAAGGTTTATGCATAAACTTGTTTATTATCCTAAAAATCATGAAGGTGTCTATTCGTGTGTAGGCTGTGGAAGATGTGTAGACAGATGTCCGGTACATATAGACATTATAAAGATAATAAAAAAATTAGGCGGTGAAAATAATGAGTTGTAGTTGTCATGATCAAGATCCATTGATGCCAAAAATAGCGGTTATAAAAGACATAAGAGTGGATACCCACGATGTTACTACTTTTAAAATCGTAGATGATTTTGGAAGAAAACCCTTTGAATTTCTGCCGGGGCAGTGTGCTATGATCTCTATACCTCCCATAGGAGAAGCTATTTTTTCAATCACATCCTCTCCTTCACAGGAAGAATATATAGAATGCAGCATCAAAAAGTGCGGAACCGTCACAGATTATCTGCACCAGCTTGAGGTGGGATCTGAAATTGGTGTGAGGGGTCCCTATGGAAATAATTTTCCCGTAGAGGAGTTAAAAAATAAAGATTTAATATTTATAGGCGGGGGAATAGGACTTGCTCCTCTGCGTTCTGTGATCAATTATGTAATGGATAATCGGGATGATTTTGGTAAGGTAGACATTGTTTATGGTGCTCGTACACCTGGAGATTTAGTACATTCAACGGATATTTTTGATGTCTGGCCCAAAGAAAGAGAGACGGATGTATATCTCACAGTAGACAGCCTGTCTGAAAACTGGGATGGACATATAGGATTTGTTCCTGATTATGTAAAAGCATTAGGGTTTGACAGCAACAAGATCGCCTTGGTTTGCGGGCCGCCCATCATGATAAAGTATACCCTCCAGGCATTGGAGGAGATGGGATTTAAAAAGGAACAGGTCTATACTACTTTGGAATTAAAGATGAAGTGCGGAATTGGAAAATGCGGACGTTGTAATATCGGCGATAAATACGTATGTAAAGATGGTCCTGTATTTAGATGTGATGAGATTATGGAACTTCCAAATGAATATTAACTTTTTAAAAATATCACTAAATAATGAAAGACGAGGGAGGCGTAGATGTCTGAAAAAAAAATGATCGATGTATATATATTTGGTAAAAAATACACAGTACCTTCTAGCTTAACAATCATGGATTCCATGGAATATGCAGGATATCAGTTGACCAAAGGCTGTGGCTGCAGATCAGGATTTTGTGGTGCATGTTCTACTATTTACAGGGTCAAGGGGGACAAAGAATTGAAAATAGCTCTTGCATGCCAGACAAAGGTGGAAGATGGAATGTATTTTACACAGCTTCCATTTTTCCCGGGAGAAAAACCACTGTACGATATAAATGACTTTGAACCGACTATGGATACAATGGCAAAATTTTATCCTGAAATTTATAAGTGTATAGGCTGTAATTCATGTACAAATGGCTGTCCTCAAGATTTAAATGTTATGCAGTATATTGCCCATGCACAGAGAGGCGAATTTGAAAAATGTGCACATGAATCTTTTGACTGTGTATCGTGCGGGATATGTGCATCCAGGTGCCCTGCCGGGATAACTCATTATAATGTGGCTCTTTTGGCACGGCGTCTTACCGGTAAATATATTGTTCCTGAAACAGAGCATTTAAAAAACAAGGTCGCAGAGATAGCAGCTGGAAAACACGATGAATCACTGAAAGAAATTATGGATAAAAATGTCGAAGAGTTGAAAGAATTGTATAACAACAGAGATATCAGTAAATAATTATAAGTTTGAATATTGGGGAGGTATTTAATGTATACAGCAGAGATGAGAGAATTATCCAAAAAAGTAGAAGAAACACGTTCCCAAAGAATTGGAATAGATTTTTCCAGGATGTCTCCAAAAGATAAAATAGATGTTTTAAATGAAAATCACCCAGATTATAGTGACCGGGGGTTTATGTATTTAAAGCATGGAGTCAATAAGGGGCAGAGGGTGCCCAGTGAATTAGGGGAGCTTTTAGAGGCTAAAAGTAAGTTAGTAAATCTTGAAATAAACCTGGATAAAATAGATTATGATGTGGATATATTGATTATAGGAGCGGGAGGAGCGGGAGCTGCTGCAGCTCTGGAAGCCAACAAAAAAGGGGCTAAGGTATTGATTACAACTAAACTTCGTTTTGGTGATGCCAATACTATGATGGCTGAGGGAGGAATACAGGCTGCAGATAAGCCGGATGATTCTCCAGCAAAACATTATTTAGATATAATGGGCGGAGGACATTATACCAATGTTCCCGAACTTGCCAGTGCTCTGGTAAAAGATGCTCCCTCTGCAATAAAGTGGTTAAATGATCTAGGTGTTATGT
>JAUXGP010000308.1 GCA_030621995.1 Psychrilyobacter sp. | reverse complement strand
TTTTCAGTTTTAAAAGATGAGGAAAGACAGGAACCTGTCAGAAAAAAATAGAATATAATTGTAGGAGGAGAAAATGCATCTAATAAAAAAAGAACTTATAGTGGAAAAAAAATTTATGGAGGAATTTGTCCAGTATATAAAAAGGGCATTTCTAGACCAAGATGACAGAATATTTTTATATGCTGCTAACAAAGGAAAAGATTTGGAAAAGATAGAACTTTCAGATTTAAGAGCCAGTCTAGATGCCAGAGTAGTAAAATTAAGTGATTCCCTTGGATATCATGATCTATTTGGACATACCAATGAGGAAAAATTAGAAAAACTTAAACATCCTTTTGAAATTTTAGATGAGATTGAAAGGTTGTTGAGAGGAAAATAAAGGCTAGAGAAAAGTAAGGTGTAAAAATAGGGAAAGCTGAAATTCAGTTTTCCCTATTTTTATTTGTTTATTTATGGTTTTTTCCAGCTTCAGTCAGTTTGAAACCGGCTTCAGTTTTTTCAATAAGTCTGTTTTTTAATAATCCGCCGATGGCTCTTTTAAAAGCTTTTTTACTCAGTCCAAACTCTCTTTTAATATCTTCAGGTGAACTTTTATCACTGATAGTTAACTTCTTATGATAGTTAGTCTGAATACTCTCTAGGATCATAGAAGCGTCCTTATCCATTTGTACGTGAGCCAATAATCTAGGGCTAAGGTCAACTTTTCCATCTTCCCTGGTTCTGATTACACGGGCTTCTATCTCATCTCCTACTCTGTAGCTGCCAAAGAACTCATTGTTAGGTATAAGCCCATAGTATCTATCCTCTATAGCCACGAATATCCCGATCTCAGGAACTACTCTATATACTGTACCTACTACCAGTTCATTTTTTTCCAGATCAAAGTTAGGTAATAGAAATTTATATACGTTCATAGTAGCAGAAACTCTGCCTTTTTTATCTTCGAATAGCCCTACCAGGTAAGTTTTTCCGACCTCTACTCTGCATTCCTCCTGTCCCTTTGGTAAAAGCAGGTCTTTAGATAATCCCCAGTCTAAAAATGCACCAAATGGAGCTAAATCTACAACTTTTAATTTTGCCATGGTTCCGGCTACTGCGAAACTAGCTTCAAATGTAGCTATTAATCTATCTTCAGAATCTCTATATATGAATACGTCTACTACGTCTCCCTCTTGGATGTTTTTTCCCTCGATCTGATTGTTTGGCAGCAAGACATTATCGTCTGTATTTCCAGTTTCAGCATCCAGGTAAGCACCGATAGTTGAGATGTTATTTACAGTTAATTTTTGTCTTTTTCCCATCTTGATTACCGATTGTTTAGGTGTTGTTTCGTCCATTACCTCATTGTTATTTGTTATTTCATTCATTGTTATCTCCTCATTAAATTCAAAATACGCCATTATATTTGCCAAATGTTACCTGTTATTATACCATATATTTCATAAAATACTAAATAAACTTATTTTATATGCTATCATAGGTATTGAAGTCAGAAAATATTAAAAAAAGGGGGAATAAGATGGAAAGGATAATAAAGAAAGGAGTGCTGGAATTATTTGATGTTGAGGATCAAAATATAGGTGTAGAATCCAGACTTTTAGGCGGGATGTCTAACTTCACTTATATAGTAGGAGTTGAGGATAAAAAATACACCTATAGAATTCCAGGAAAGAATGCAGAAAATTTTGTAGACAGGAAAGAAGAGGCAGCCAATATAAACAGAATAAGTGATCTGAAGCTGAACAATGACACCTTGGTGCTGGATATAGAAACAGGACATAAGATAGCCGGCTTTGTAGAGGGAAGACCGCTGTCTGAACTGACAGTAGAGGATTATTTGGAGAGAGCAGGAGTCCTATTGAGGAGACTGCATACCTCCAAAGTGAAAGCATATCAAGGATATAAACCCTTAGAAAGATTGGGGGAATATGAAAAATTAGTAACTGATCTAGGATATATCCACGAAGGTGAATATCAAATGTTAAAAGAAAAATTTCTCTCCTATTTTGATTTTTTAAATGGTATAAAAAAAGTGTTTTGTCACAACGATTCTCAGCCTTCTAACTTTGTTATGGGTGGGAGAGATTATTTACTGGACTGGGAATTTGGCGGAAATAATGATCCTCTCTATGATATAGCTTGTTTTGGGAATATGGATTTTAGCCATGCCCTTAGTTTTTTACCTGTATATTTAGAAAGAGAGCCTAAAAAAGATGAACTCAAAAGAGTTTATCTGTGGAGGATATTTCAATGTCTGCAGTGGCACAATGTAGCTCTATACAAGGATGGGATAGGACTTTCAGAGGAATTGAAAATAGATTTTAATTTTTTTGCCAGACAATATCTGATAAAGATAGAGGGGTTATTTGAAGGGCTGGAAAAGATAATTAAAAATTGATGATGGAAAATTGGGAGATTAGCTGGTGGATATGTTTTCATATCATCAGGTAATTTTCCACCGAGTTCGTAAATTCTCGGAACCAATTCTTCTACCTTGTTCATTCTGTCTCTATATTCTTTTTTAATTCCTATTTTCCATATAATACCCCCC
>JAUXGP010000232.1 GCA_030621995.1 Psychrilyobacter sp. | reverse complement strand
GCTGATAATAATCCAACATTTGTTCCGGTATCCCCAGCGTTACTTACATCACTGTCTTTGTTGGAAAATAACCAGTCAAATCCAAGTTCTTCCATTAAATTATCAGTTGTCTCCAACACCTGAGCAGTTATTCTCACTTGTTTTACAGGACGATCCATATCATCTATTAATTTTTTAGCTGTGTCTATATCATCTTTTTCACCCTTTAATACCAGCATATGCAGTTTAGGAAATGCAGTCACTCCCAGAGTTTCTCCCAAGATAGAATCCACGATACCCTTTATATCCTCTGCAAAACCATGCTTCAGCTGGATCCTTTCAGTAATAACATCTACCCCGTCCAGAGTTTTGCTGCTCCCCAATTCCTTTTCTCTGAGGCCTTCTTCTCTTTTAGCTATAACTAATCCCTCTTTATTTTTCCTATTTAAAATTATATCTATATTGGTGATCTTATTTTGCCTGATGTCTACCACTTCACTGGATGTAGCATACCCATTTTTTTCCAATTTCAATATATAGACACCAGGTCTTATATTATCATAGATAAATACTCCTCCAACCTCTGTTCTTATAGATTTATATCCACTGTCTACCAAGGTTACTCTTACTCCTTCCAAACCTTGATTACTGTCACCCTCTATCTTTCCCATCAGTGTAGTGGCACCTTTGCCGGTCTTAGTCAGCATAATTATTTTTCCTATATACACCTCTTCCAATCCATTGGTCACCTTTATGATATCCAACACTTCCCTCAGGGGCTGTCCCTTATTTATATATAGATCTATTACCACATCTTTAACCTCTGAATCTGCTACCATGGTTACACCAGTTACCTTAGACATCAGTGCTAAGGCATCGGATAACCTAGTCCCATTAAAGTCCATATCCTCCTCAAATTTTGATTGCGGTAATTTTTTTATAGTAGCTCCAAAGGTTGTTCCTCCTACAGTAAAAATTATAAGCAGTATAAAAATATATTTTTTCATCTCATCACCTTTCCCTTAAGTATAGGGGAACGGCTCTACCATTCTTCCCCTGTTTTATTTCTATCCTATCCTTAAAAACTTTAATATAATAAATTGTTTCTTCTATTTTAATTATTTTAAACCCGCTTACCATAGTTCTATTTTTAGAACCATTTTCTAAATAATAGACCACTGCTGAGTTTACTCCATTTTGTGCTATCAGCATGGTTGGTTTAAATCTTGCTTCGATATAGGCTTTGAACTTATCGTAATTTCCAGAAAATTCATCTGCATCTTCTATAAACATACTCTCTTCATCTCCATAAAAAATTTCAACCCCTTCATTGTAAACTTCATCGGAAATATATTTAGAGAGTGGATTGACTTCCTCCACTACTTCGATCGCAGGAGGAGTCGTCACCTCTTCTACCTTTATTATCTCTGTTTTTACCGGTATTTCCACCTTCTTTTCCTCTTCCTTCTTCCCACAAGAGACAAGAAAGAATCCTACGAGCGTTATAAATAATATCTTAGTTCTCATCATTACCTCCTTTATTTTCAGCGGTAATATTATAGTATCCTAGCTTAAATTTAACTTCTACCAAACCAGTTTTTTGATCTCCCTGACTAAATGGTTTTGTCATTACCTCTAACCGACTTTTTTTCATTGTAAGTAGAGCTCTAGAGTTCTCTAAATAATAGAAAAATAATGCTATATCTCTACCATTTCCTATTATTTTATACGGCATCACCTTTCTTTTGTATTCTTTATTCCCCTCAATTTCCATAGTTTCTGTCTTTCCAATTTCTAATAATTCTATATTCAGGTGATCTAATATATCCTGTATCATCTGTTTTAATCTAGCCTCATCCTTAAAGCTATACTTCCTAAATTCCTCCAACAACTCTTCCAACCTATATTTTTGATTTGCCCTTTCCAGCTTTACTCTCTCATATCTTTTTTCAAATAAGTTCAAATTTTGTTCAGTTAATATTTTTTCCTGCTTAACTCTTACTAATTCCTTTTTTTTATCAAAAATTCTTCCTATAGGTGATATTACCAAAAAATAAATAAGAAAAATTACTCCTATAATCGTTCCTATGATTGTGAGTAGTTTTATTTGTTTTTTATCAATATTTATCTCTTTCCCAAACAGATCCATAGCACTCAACCCCTAATTATATATTGATATCTATTCCAATACCAATACATATTCAAATTCATTTATTTTTTCCCCATATTTACTTGATTTTTTTAAATAATTTAGAGTTACACTCCTGTACAGCTCACTATCCAGCATTCTTTCTTCAAAATAGTAGGCATTTTCCTCTGAACTCTTAGATTTCTTGTCTTTAAAAGAAAAGCCTTTTATCCTTACCTCTTTTCCCTCATAAACTAAACTTTGAATCCATACATTTTTAGGAACATTCCCCTCCAATGACCGGAAGATCTCCGACACCCTCAAGTTTTTTTGTGAGAATATATCCTCTATAATCTCTATTTTCACACCTAAATTAGTTTCTTTTTTAGAGTTCAGGGTCAATTGCTTTATTCTTTTATTATTTCCTGCTATCTCTGCATTCTCTATATTAATTTTTTTCTGGACAGAATTTTCTATCCTTCCGATACCAAAAGACACTGCATAGAGAACTAAAAATATCATTACGAAAATACCTAAACATTTCCTGAAATGCTCCTCTATATCTAATCTGTTTTTATATTCTTTCGTTAAAAAATTCATCTGATTCATCTATCCCACCTCTTTTATTAAGGCTCCCATAAGGGTCGTTATTTTAAAAGTCGACAATAGCTCCCTGTCCTCTACGTTTTTATAGTCTAAATTTAATAGGTTCAAGTCTATCTCCTCACAGGGAATATCAAAGGCATCATCAAAATAAGTTTTAAATCCATTTATAAGAGCTCCTCCCCCAGTTAAGACAATCTTACTTATCCTCCCTTCGGTCAAGTTAGTATTAAAGTATTCTATAGAATTTTCTATCTGAGTAGTCAATTCATTCACTACCGATGTCAGATCCTTAAACATCGACACCTCACCCTGTGTCTTATACTTTCTATTCTCATCATCACCTAATTCCAGCTGTTGTTTCTGTAATTCCGCCCCTTCATAATCCAACATCTCGTGGTCTTTTATTATCTCGGTAAAATCATTTCCACCTATCCCTACTATCCTCAGCATATTTAGGGTTCCCAGTGTACTCATAAATATTTTACTGGTTTCTCCTCCTATATCAACAACCATTATATTTTCATTTGTCTCTCCCTCTGATTTTTGATCCAATAGATCCACTAAGTTGTTCAGAGCAATAAAATCTGGAATTATTTTCAATACCCTTATTTTAAAATGACTTAAAAT
>JAUXGP010000204.1 GCA_030621995.1 Psychrilyobacter sp. | reverse complement strand
TGAACCAACTGATAAAGTTCATCATAGGTTAGCACCCTTGCAACCCACGGAAGTTTTGTATAAGGGAAGTTGCTAGCAGCACAAAACTTTACATACCTCTCATTAAGAAGATCCACTACACCTTCAAAAGCTCCCTGAGCAGCCCCCTTCATCTTCTGAAGTACCATATCAGGTGTACTTATATGAGTAGCATAGTTAAAGTAAAGATTAGCTGTTTTTGGAATCTGTACTGAATATTCCTCTTTTAAATCCCTGTTTCTAAGAGTAATTGGCGGCAGGGACACCTCTTTTTCCACTACATCTGAATACTCTATATTTTTATCTACCTCAGTTATGATAGCACTCGTAATTAAGTTTGGATCAAGACCTTTATACGGTTGGCCAACATGTGTTTCCTTTCCTACCACATAGAAAGAAGGCATCAGTTTTCCCACTGTTCCTATATATATATATTTTTGATCATCTTCTTCATAACGGGGAGCCATGTAGTCGGTATCTACTACTGACAGATACTCAAATCCTTCTCTCTCCTGAAGTTTTACAAGCTCTGAAACAAATGAGAGCATTCCTCCTGAGCTTCCCTCCTCATCCCCAACTGCTGCAAAGACAAGGTTTCCCTCAAACTCTGAAATATTTTTTGTTATATCTTCTATTATTGTCATTATAGTGGCAACTCCACACTTCATGTCAAAGATTCCTCTACCAAAAAGCCAGTCCCCTGTTTCTAAATCCCTTTTGGCATCCTCTGGAAGTTTTAGCTCCTTAAGCTTTTCCACAAGTTCATATGGTTTTGTGGCATACTCTTCAAAACCGGCATAGTCACTAATTCCCACAGTATCTGAATGCCCTATTAAAACTACAGTTTTGTCGCTAGGAGCTTTTTCTCCCTTAACAATAGCTACTACATTTTTTCGTCCTACCGGATCGTTCTTAAAATCTAGAAAACTCAAAAGATGTGGATTCTTCCTATAATATGGCATATCAGCAAAGATTTTATATATCTTTTCACTGATATCAATTTCTCCGCTTGTTCCTACGACACTTAGTATCTTTGTCAGGTCGATAGTTAACTTCTCAATTTTTCCTGCTAACATTAAATTCCCCCTTTAAAATTTAGGTATAAAGATAACCTTTATATGGATAATTGATAAAAAATAACCATAGTAAAAGTCCCCTTACTATAAGTATAGTAGGGGGACTCATTGAGCTTCAGAAGGCTTCAAAAAGAATTAAAATTAATCTTTTCGACACTGAACAAGAAGGTTTTCAAAAAACTTAGTCAAACTTACTCTCCCTCCTGTAGAAGAATATCCTCTTAGTTTTTCCATTTCCAGACGGACTTCTTGAAAATCAAAAAGAGTATTAGAATATTTTATAAAAACTTCACTTAAATTATCTTCAATACCAACATGAGAAATATTTTTTAAACCTACAATTAATGCTCTTCGGATCCGTTGCTTTAAAACCTTGCTTTTAGAATTTAAAACTTCAGAAAGAGTTTCCCAAGGTTCATTGCTCTTAATTTTTATACATTCATTACAGATATCTAAAATATCATGCCCTCCCTTCTCTCCTAAGATACCCAAATTACTAAGAGTAAGCTGAATCTGCTCCGTATAATTAAAAATAGGAGAGTCTTGTACTTTATGTGGAGTTCCAAATATTTCCTGAACCATAGAGATCTGTTTTTTTAGATTTATTTTTTCAGTCACTGATTTTATGATATTTATTACCTCTATTATATTGATTGGTTTGTGGATAAAAAATTCTATTCCTGCCGTATATGTTTGTGTCACCATTTGAGAGTTCGAGACCTGTGAAATCATAATACAAGATATATCGGAGTTATCTTTCAAAATATTTTTGACTAAAGTGGCACCATCCATACCCGGCATTAAATAATCCACCAATATAATATCCGGGCAATATAACCTGATTTTTTCCAGAGCCATAGCACCATCAAGGGAAGATCCAACTACTTCCCCCAATTTATTATTTATAACAATGTCTTTTAAAATCCTGATAATACTGGGGTCATCATCAACAATAAAAAATTTCACAAGATTCCCTCCTCTAAATATTTTTTTGGTAGTTTAATAGAAAATATCGTTCCTATTTTGTATTCTGTATCTACGGATATAGTACCTCTAAATTTTTCATCAATAAGGTCTTTAACAAGAGTTAAGCCTATTCCTCTATTAATATTTCCTGTTTCAGGGTCAAATTTAGTTGAAAAGCCGGGGCTAAAAATATGTTTTAAGTGTTCCGGTGCAATTCCTGCTCCAGTATCTCTTACTGTAATTAATATAAAATCTTCCTTTGCTGAAATATTTAAAATAACTAAGGGATTAAGTGCATTTTCTGAAGCTTCAATTGCATTTTGAACCAAATTTGAAAGAATAGACATGAAATAATAGTGATTTTTTACAAGGGCGTTTCCTGAAAGAATACATTTAAACATTACCTTTTTCTTTTCTTTTAGCTGTTCCTCTGTATTTAAAGTAAGAATACTGGTTAAGGTTTTTAGATCTAAATCCGATAGTTCCATAAGTTCTGGAAATGTTTTTTTTATACCCTGTATTACCCTGATATAACTTTTTTTTATCTCATGAACCTCTTTAGTGAGATTTAAAAGGGTTTCTCGAAGCTCAGACGAAACTTTTTCTACTTCGCCCATTTTATAGGCTTGAAAGGAATTTTCCATAACTTCTTCAATATGTCCCATATTCTTTTTCATAAAATAAATTTCACTTTTAAATGTTGAGGTGAGATTCAGCAAATAACGGTATCGTATTTCATGCTCTTGATTTACCAAAAATGATTTATAATGTTTCATAGAAATTATAAGGATTAGGAGCATTCCGCTTCTTAGAAATGCGACTATTAAAAGTCCCTTTAAGATGGTAATATTGATCCCACCAAAACCTACTCTAAAGAGCATTTCTATAATATTTGATCCATAATCACAAAAAATTGTAGTTATAATAAAATTCATCAATGTTTTCTTTTTTCTATGCTCATATACAAAATAAAAAATTAAACCATAAGTAATATAAAAAGATATATCTGGAAGAGTCATACTGAAAGCCACATTGTAATCGTACTGTGGCAAGAGGGTAAGATATCGGATTAGAGGTGAAATAAAAGCAGTTATACTGCATATACTGAGTGCTCCTAAATTCTCATTGAGGTAGATAAAAAAAGGAAGAAAAACAATAGATATGGTGACAATAAAGCCCTCCTTAAAGATCGGAAGGTGAAGAGTTGCCAGAGCTGCTATAATAAAAGATATAATGAATAACTGATAAAATTTTGATCTGCTCATGGATTGTGCTCCTTTTTCTAAATTTAGTGGTATTTATTATTTGAATTTTTCTATTCACTACCATATATTTAATCAATAGATTATACCACCAATTATCGGTAAATTAAAATTTAAAAAAAGAAAATAATCAATAAGCTGTAACCTGTAAACTAGACATAATAAAAAAAGTGGTAGAAATTTCTACCACTTTGAATACTCAAAATTTTACATAATTATACAGTTTCTATGTTTGAAGCTTGAGGACCTTTATCACCTTGAGTGATTTCGAAAGTTACTTCCGCTCCCTCTTGCAAAGTTTTAAATCCTTCTTTATTGATTTGTGAAAAATGTGCGAAGTAATCGTTCCCGTCTTCTGCTGAAATAAATCCAAACCCTTTATCATCATTAAACCATTTAACCGTTCCTTTTAACATATATATGCCTCCGTAAAATTTTAATACAGATAAGTTTTCTTAAAAATCCATTTAACTTTAAAC
>JAUXGP010000126.1 GCA_030621995.1 Psychrilyobacter sp. | reverse complement strand
TTACTTATTGTCTCCCTACGGGGAAGAAAAAAAGGAAGAGGGTCTGTATATATATATAGCTTAAGGGACAAATAAAATTTGTCCCAAAAGTTAATCTCTACCTTCCCTCGCCCTATCGATATTTAAAAACAACTTTCACTTGTAAAGTTATTTTTAATACTCATCGCCATGGGAGGGTGTCCATCACAGGACCGGAGAGGGTTATAATTACTTAGCTTGTGCTTGAATGAACTCAACAGTTTTTTGCATAGTAGCATCTACTCTTAAGTTAGTTGTGAAGTTCTCTAAGTTGTTTGCCTTAGTTAACTCCTCTTTTAATTTGTCTGCATCCATCTTGTACATAGAAGCAACGTCAACTAATTTAGTTTCCAATTCTTCATCAGTTAATTCGATTTTTTCGATTTTTGCGATCTCATCTAAGATAAGGTCTAATTTGATCTTTTCAATTGCCATAGGTCTAACTTGCTCATTTAATTGCTCCATTGTAGATCCTGACATTTGTAAGTACATCTCTAAGTTCATTCCTTGAGATTTTAATTGGTTTTCCATCTCAGAAATTCTTCCTTTGATCTCTCTAGCTACCATAGATAAAGGTAAAGTCATTTCAGTGTTAGCTAAAACTTGGTTTAATAAAGTTTGTCTGTACTCTCCCTCTACTCTAGCTTCTTCTCTATTTTTGATCTCTTCAGTTTTCTTAGTTTTTAAATCTTCTACAGATTCAAATCCTGCTTCCTTTGCGAATTCATCATTTAATTCAGGTGTAACAGCTACTTTTATTGCGTTTATTTTAACTTTGAAAGTAGCTTCCTTTCCAGCTAAATTTTCTGCATTGTATTCAGTTGGGAAAGTTACTACTATTTCTCCCTCTTGATCTTTTTCATATCCTACTAATTGCTCTTCAAATGTATCTATGAAAGATTTCGTTCCTAATTTTAACATGTGTGATTCAGACTTCCCGCCTTCGAAAGCTGCACCATCAACAAATCCTTCAAATGCAAGATCTACAGTGTCTCCCGTTTCAGCTTTATGACCTTCAGCAGCATCTTCTAAGTTAGACTTAGCTGATACCATCATTTCGATCTCTTTGTTTACAATTTCGTCATTCATTTCGAATGCTTCCTTTGTAGCTTCTAAACCTTTATATTCTCCTAATTTGATCTCAGGGAATACATCTACCATAAATGTAACAGCAAATTTCTCTCCGTCTAATTCCACTTTAGTTGTCTTTATGTAATCTACAGGATTAATTTGTCCATCTTTTAAGATAGCTTCATAGTGTCCTTTTAAGATAGCGTCAGTGATCTCTTCTTTGATTACACCTTCATAATGAGATTCTATAGCTGATGCTGGTGCATGTCCTTTTCTGAATCCTGGAATTTCAGCATCCTTAGCTATTTTTTTTACTGCATCTTTCTTCGCAGCAGATACTTCTGTACCCTCTACCTTTAATGTGATTTCAACTACTGAGTCATCTAATTTTTTTACTTCATAATTCATGTTCTTTGTTCCTCCTTGTATATGATTATATATATTTATATATATGCTCTAAAGCACTTATTACTTCGTACGGGCAATCCATGAATTACCTCTACTAATTATTAATTATTTTTATGTCTTTTATCTTAATCTGGATAATTTTATTGTTGTTATAACATATTTTTTCTGGGTAGTATGCTATTTCAAAGGTTTTATCCATATAATTATCCTCATCTATCTTATGGGCCAGATTGAATCCCACAGCTGAATAGAGTTTCCCATTTTTTTCTAAAAAAGTTTTAAAATGTTTATCTTCCACTCCAAATTTTTTAACCCTGATAAATTTGAGATCTTTATCTACAAACAATGGATGGGGATTGGCCGATCCAAAGGGGGCCATCTTAGCAAGCTCACCTATAAAGTTATCATCTACCATCTCCAATGGATAGTTATAGTCTATCTTTATGATGTCTCTCTTATATTTTTTTGTGGATTCCCCAATGCCTTTGGCAATAGCTTTTTCGACTACTTCCAGACAATCTTTAGCTACTATAAATCCAGCAGCTAAATCATGTCCTCCAAATCTAACCAAGGTATCAGATATATTATTTAATATATTAAATATATTTATCCCTGCTACACTTCGACAAGATGCCTTCCCTAAATTATTTTGCAATGAGATAAGGATAACCGGAATATTGTACCTGACCGAAAGTCTGCTGGCTACTACTCCGATAACACCAGGGTGCCAATCATGTGATTTTAAAAATAGATATTTCAAACTATTTTTATCCTCTATTTTTTCCACCTCATCATTGATCTCATTAAAAATTTTTCTTTCCAAAATACGTCTTTTGTTATTGGACTTCTTCATGTCCTCTATAATAGAATAAAGTTCACTGTCGTTTCCTTCTAAGAAGAAATCTGCCCCTGTTCTTGATTTCCCAATCCTTCCCAAGGCATTTAATAATGGTGATACAAAAAAGCTGATATCTGTTGTACTGATATCCTTAGGCGACAACTTTAGATACCTGAGAAGGGACCTGAGTCCCTTTATTTTAGTATCTTTTAGAGCTATCAGTCCATTTTTTACTATAACTCTATTTTCATCGGTTAAAGGCATGACATCTGCTATAGTTCCTATCATCACTATATCCAGATGTTCATACAGGTATTTTGGATCTGCACCTAATTTTTTATATACAGCACAAGCTACTTTAAAAGCTACTCCAGCACCAGATAGATATTTAAATCTGTAATTTTTACTCAATTTAGGGTTAATTACTAAAAGTTTTTCTTTTTTATCTTTTATTATTTTATGATGATCGGTTATTATAACATCAATACCCAGAGATCTTGCATATTTAAAATCTTCTATTGAATTAATTCCTGTATCTACCGTTATAATTACCTTTCCACTTCTTTCATTGACATAATCTATTGCCTGCCTATTCAGACCATACCCTTCATCCATACGATTTGGAATATAATATGAGGTTTCTATCCCGATGAGATTAAAGACAATAGTCAGATAAACAGAGGCTGTGATACCATCTACGTCATAGTCACCATAGATGAACACTTTGCTTTTGCTGTCTTTAGCCCAGATTATCTTTTCTACGGCCTCCTCCATCCTCTCAAAATCAAATGGATCTTCTAGATCTTCTACACCTGCATTTAAAAATTTCTGGATATCGTCATCGGAATCAATTCCCCGTGATAGGAGGAGTTTTACCACTTCTGTGGATAAATTATGTTTCTCAACTTTGTCTTTCACCTGGGACTCATCATATGTATTATATTCCCAATACATACCATATCCTCCTAATTGTTAACTTTATCAATTAAGTTAGATATTTTTATCGCTCTAGCCACTGTATCATCTAAAAACACTCTGATTTCAGGTACATATCTAAGGTTAGTTTCTTCAGCAACTCTTTTTCTTAAGTATTTTCTGATCTCATTTAATCCTTCCAATACCATAAGTTCATCTACTTTATTGTCTCCTACTGACAATACACTAAAATATGCATCTGCATATCTAAGATCCTGAGTTACCTCTATCTTAGTTATTGATACCATCCCTTGAATCTTTGGATTTTTTACTTCCATAAATAGTGCATTGGAGATTATTCTTGTCATTTGTTTTTCTATTCCTAATAGTCTTTGTTTTCTCATAATTATTTCACATCTTTTAGTGTTCTTTTGATTTCGTCGATTTTGTATGCTTCTACAGTATCTCCCTCTTTAATATCATTAAAGTTCTTGATATTTAATCCACATTCTTGACCTACTATAACTTCTTTAGCATCATCTTGATATCTCTTTAATGAAGCTAATTCCCCATCATATACCATTACACCATTTCTAAGAATTCTGATTTTTGAATCAGCATAGATCTTTCCATCTTCTACATAACAACCAGCTATATTTCCAATCTTAGATACTTTAAATACTTTTTTAATCTCAATTCTTCCTAAGTAAACCTCTTTATATTCAGGATCTAACATTCCTGATAAAGCTTGTTCTATATCTTCTACAATTTGGTAGATGATACTAGACGTTCTGATCTCTACACCGGCTTTGTCTGCATCCCTCATGGCTTTTGTAGTTGGTCTTACGTTAAACCCAAGGATGATTGCATTTGATGCTTCTGCCAGTCTAATATCACTTTCAGATATTGCTCCAGATGTAGCCTGGATAATATTTACTGCTACTTCTGATGTAGATAATTTATTTAATGATTCCTTCAGAGCTTGTACAGAACCTTTTGAATCAGCTCTCATTATAAGATTCAATTCCTTTAAGTTAATATCGTCCATATGCTGAGATAAAACTTCTAAAGAGATATGTTTTTTCTTATTTTGGTTATTTAATTTTCTATCTTTTTCTACTTCTTCTACGATTCTTCTGGCATGCTGCTCATTTTGAACTACATACATTACATCTCCAGCTTCTGGAACTGTATCGAATCCAATAACTTCAGCAGGTTGAGATAGTGTAACTTTATTTATTTTTTCACTTTTGTCATTAAGCAATGCTCTTACTTTACCATAAGATTCTCCAGCTACGATGATATCTCCAATTTTAAGAGTTCCCTCTTGTACTAAAATATCGGCAATTGGTCCTACTTTTGGATCTAATCTAGATTCCATAACTACACCTTTTGCTCTTTTCTTTGGATTTCCTTTTAATTCTAACATCTCTGCCGTGATTAAGATAGTATCTAGGATTCCCTCTAAATTTTGTCTGAATTTAGCAGAAATTTCGATGAATTCTACATCTCCACCCCACTCAACCGGCACTAATCCATGTTCCATCAATTCATTTTTAACTCTAGCTGGATCTGCTCCCTCTTTATCTATCTTGTTTACTGCAATTATGATAGGTACATTAGCTGATTTCGCATGAGCTATAGCTTCTACAGTCTGCGGCATTACACCGTCATCTGCTGCTACTACTAATATTGCTATGTCAGTAACTTGTGCTCCCCTTGCTCTCATCTCTGTAAACGCCTCATGTCCCGGAGTATCTACGAAAGATATCTTCTTTCCATCTTTTATTACTTGATAAGCACCAATCTTTTGAGTAATTCCACCAGCTTCTCCATCTGCTACATTAGCTTCTCTGATAGCATCCAGTAATGAAGTTTTACCGTGGTCAACATGTCCCATGATAGTGATAATTGGAGCTCTGTTTATAAGATCAGATTCTTTATCCACTACCTCCAGGTTAAATTTATCTCCAAATGCCATCTCTTCAACCTCTTCCTGCTCCACCATAGCGTCATAGTCATCAGCTAATTCTTCAGCTAACTCCATATCTATAACACTGTTGATAGTTAACATTTGTCCCTTTAAGAATAACTTTTTGATAAGTTCAGAAGCGTTTACTCCTAATTTCTCAGCGAAGTTACCCAATGTAATCTCACCTCTGATTTTTATTAGTTTCACTCCATCTTCTTCGACAACTTCATCTTCACTTACTCCTTTTTAAGTCGGAGGCCAAGCGGTC
>JAUXGP010000085.1 GCA_030621995.1 Psychrilyobacter sp. | reverse complement strand
TGTTCTTAATATTTAGTCATTGTATTTTTTAATTTTTAAAAAAAGTGATATAGACAGCATCAATACAGTCGTTATTACTCCTATTCCCATAGTTATCGTTACATCAAAATTACTGTTTATCCATCCAGAAATCGGAGAATATATTATCCCTCCTACAGATCCGGATGTCATTATAAAGGTCATTAAACTTGGGCTTATATTTTTTCTTCCTTCAGTCCCTAAAGCTATAATAGATGGATATAAACTGGAAAAACCCAGTCCCAAAAGACCTACGAAGATATAGATGATCCAAACCCCACGAACCAGCATCAGAGTAAAGTATGATGTCAAAGCCAGGATTAATAGAGTTACAACTATATTACTCACTTTAAATTTATGGCCCAATTTACCAGCCGCTAATCTTCCTCCTGCTATAAATAACCAAAATATTGAAAGCGATATCTTGGCTTCTCCCCCATAAGCACCTTTATTTACCATATACTCCACTATCCAATATGAAAATATCATCTCTGTAAAAACATATAAAAAAAGCATAGATGCCGATAGATATACCTTTAAATCCCATTTAGTTGAATCAGCCTTATTTTTTTTATCTTTTTCATGGGTCACACCATCAAAATCTGTCTTTAGAGCTAAAAGAATAACTATAACTACCAAAATTAGGAGGGTGGTATATACCATATTCCAGCTCAGGTTGATCCCGATTAATGCTGCTGCTATAATAGGAGTTATTACTGCACTTATGGAATATGAAAAATGTAAAAAATTAAGTTTTCCATTTCTATCTTCGGTAAATGTATTCATAATCAAATAACTCCCCAAAGATATATATATTCCTATCCCCAAGCCTGACAGGGTTAATCCCACCATGAATACATTTATATTTTTTGTCAAAATCATAAAAAATGTTCCCACCAATATAAACACACTGGACAAGATAACCTCTGCCTTCAATGGGACTATCTCTAAAAACACCTTATTAGCAATCACTGTAACCATACTTGCCGTTGAAAATACTGTAAATAAATATTGTAATTTCGATGTAGTTATCCCAAAACTATCCGCCATCTCTAATTTTAAAGACCCTTGGGACAAAAAAGCTATCCCCATATACGCAAACATGAGATATGATATCATCATGATATTTTTTCTATTTCTTTCCATTTTTTTCTCCCTATTTTTTTAATGTGAAGAATATTCTTTCCCCTGCTAATTCAGAGTTTTCTTCTACCTCTACCACCTGGAATCCTACCTCTTTGGCAGTATTTATTATCTCATCTACAGTAAATATCTTCTTTACATATTCCTCCGTTATCTTTTTAAACATTCCATTTTTTTGTTTCACAAAGAAAGTAGTATCTACATAATCAATCCCCTCTTCATCATCATGTTCGTGTTCCCAGATGATCATTATATCTCCCCTGTCATCTATAAAGTTTCCTCCGGGGAACATCTCCTCCATAAGTTCTCTGGTCACTACATCAAAGATATATAGCCCGTCTTCATTTAAATTTTTCCATACACTGGAAAAAGTTTTCTTCAACCCCTCCAGAGAGATCAAATGATTTACCGTATCAAAAAGAGAGATAACAACATCGTGTTTTTTATCTAATTTTAATCCCCTCATATCCTGCACATAAAATGATGCCGCATCTATCTTTCTATTGGCTATTTCCACCATCTCTTTAGATAGATCAACACCTGTCATCTCATAATCAGAAATTAATCTGAGAAGAACTTCTCCAGTCCCACATCCTAGATCTAAGATGGTTTTAGGAGTATCTCCATATCGCTCTATCTTCTCTTCAACCATATCTTTCCATCCATCATAATCAGCATACTCCATCATGATATCATATACTTTTGAAAAATTTTTATACACCCTCATCACCCTCTATTTCTATAATTTTTTTACATAGTTTTTAGACAAAAAGAGATTCTTAAAAGAACCTCTTTTGATTTAATTACCCCAATTCTTTTTTTACCATTTCTGCTATCTCTTCTGCTACAGAATCTACTTGAGCCTTTTCCTTCCCCTCTACCATGACTCTGACCAGAGGTTCCGTTCCGGAGGTTCTAACGAGTACTCTTCCCAATCCATCCATCTCTTTTTCCTTTTTCTTTATGATCTCTCTTATTGCATCATTCTCATTCCAAGTATTTTTCTTAGAGTTTTCTACCCTTACATTGATTAAAATTTGCGGCCAGTCAACTATACCTGACACCAATTCATCTATAGATTTACCACAGTCACGCAGTGCTTCTACTAATTTTAAAGACACCAAAACTCCGTCTCCTGTAGTATTATAATCCGACATTATTATATGCCCCGATTGTTCTCCTCCAAGATTTAATCCCTGTTCCTTCATCTTAGCTATTACATACCTGTCTCCTACATTAGCTCTCACTAAGGTAATCCCTTTATTTTCCAGATATTTTTCAAATCCCATATTACTCATGACGGTAGTCACTACCTTATTATTATTCAGCTCATCTTTTTCTTTTAAGTTTAGAGCTAATATCGATATGATCTTATCTCCATCTATTATGTTCCCGAATTTGTCCACTGCCATCAATCTGTCAGCGTCCCCATCATAAGCTAATCCCAGGTCTGCACTATATCCTACTACAACTTTAGCTAAAATTTCCGGATGGGTAGACCCACATTTTACATTTATATTGGTACCATTGGGCAGGTCATTTATAGATACTATCTCTGCTCCTAATCTGGAAAATATTGACCTGGCTAATTTAAATGCTGCTCCATTGGCCGAATCCAGGATTATCTTCATCCCTGAAAAATCCCCCTTTACAGTAGATAATAGATAGTCTCTATACAGGAAATAATCATCATCTTCCATCATAACTTTACCAACCTTATCCCCTGCCACACATTCCTTTGCGATCTCCTCATACTTATCCATCAAACTTTCTAATTCTAACTCTATCTCATCCGGCAGCTTTGTACCATTACTTCTAAATATCTTTATCCCGTTATCCTTAGCCGGATTATGAGAAGCAGAGATCATTATTCCTGCATCAGCCGACTTTACTTGAGTAAGGTATGCTACCCCCGGAGTCGGCAATACTCCAACATAGGTAATATCGACACCCATCGAAGATAACCCTGCCATTAGAGCTGACCTTAACATATATCCGGATATTCTGGTGTCACTTCCTATAACTACACTTATCTTTTTTTTATCAGGATTTTTTTTCTTTAAATAATAAGCCAGAGCATAACCCAATCTCATAGCTATATCAACCGTAAGTTCCCTGTTGGCCTCTCCTCTTATCCCGTCTGTTCCAAAATATTTTCTCTTTTGCATCTTATATCCCCCTGTATTTTACCCTCTCTCGCCTTTACTCCTCCCTTTTACGTTTTCTCTAAAAATAGAGAAACCAACGTAAAAGCTTCGAAGAAATTTCGACAACAAGAAAGGAGTTAATTTTCTCTCAGTTTCAATCTGCTGGCTATTACTCCAATTACTCCTCCTGAGGCTACCCCTATTCCTAAAAATATCATAACAAATATCAATATGGATCTTCCCATTATATCAGTATTCCTGAATAGGAGAAAATATACCACTATTAATTGTACTATATTATGGGTTAGAGCTGAAAAAATACTTATTGCCACAAGACTTATATGTTTTTTTAAACTATATAAAAAACACATAGCCCCTGTACTTATCACCCCGGATATCAAACTTATAAAAAATCCCGGAGTAAACAGGGTCCCGATCATCATCCCTTGAATAAGTATTCTTAAAAATAAAACCTCAAAGGCCATCTTTTTTCCAAATTTCACTAAAACTATTATTGTAGCTAAGTTAGCCAACCCCAATTTCATCCATGGAAAGGGTTTTGGAATTACAGTTTCGAATAACGAAAAATAGAGAGCTAGCAGCACAAAGGCTACTAAATAAAGCTCTCTCTTTTTATTTTCGTTTTTTTTATTTCTTTTCACAACTATACTCTTAAACCGGCTTCCATTCCAAGTAAGTGCTCATATTTTTTTATGATTGGGCTGATCTCTTCCTCTATAAATTCCACTGTTTGTTGAGGAGCAAACCCGATAAAGTTTTTAGGATCTAAAATAGATACCAACTTTTCCTTATCTATATTGAAATAATCGTCTGCTAAGATTCTTTCAATAAGGTCATTATCTTTCCCCTCTATCTTAACCTGTTTTCCAGCTTCCATAGAATGTTCTCTTATTCTTTCATGTAGTTCCTGCCTGTCTCCACCATTTTTTACACCTTCCATGATGATATATTCAGTTGCCATAAATGGCAGCTCAGACATGATTCTCTTCTCTATCATCTTTGGATATACTACCATCCCGTCAAAGATATTTTGTAAGATAACCAACATTGAATCTACTGCTAAAAATGCCTGCGGTACAGATAATCTCTTATTTGCCGAGTCATCTAATGTTCTTTCAAACCATTGAGTAGCTGCTGTCATAGCTGTACTTTGCTGCATAGCTATTACAAATTTAGCCAGCGACGATACTCTCTCACTTCTCATTGGATTTCTTTTATATGCCATTGCAGATGATCCGATTTGTTTCTTTCCAAATGGCTCCTCTATCTCCTTTAGATGTTGTAACAATCTAATATCGTTAGTTAATTTATGAGCCGTTTGAGCTATGTTAGATAATAAGTTTAATGTCTCTGAATCTATCTTTCTATCATAAGTTTGACCAGTTACCATAAATCTTCTGTCAAATCCCATTTTTTTAGAAACCATGATATCCAGCTGTTTTACCTTATCATAATCTCCGTTGAATAACTCTTCGAAACTGGCTTGAGTTCCGGTTGTTCCCTTCACTCCTCTAAATCTCATATTTTCCATTCTAAATTCCAGCTCTTCAAAATCCAACATTAAACTCTGTAACCACAGTGTAGTTCTCTTTCCTACTGTAGTAAGCTGTGCAGCTTGGAAATGTGTAAATCCCAGAGTAGGAAGATCTTTATATTCCATTGCGAAATCAGACATATTTTTAAACACGTTTATAAATTTCTTCTTTAAGATTTCATATCCGTCTTTTATTTGAATTAAATCTGTATTATCTCCTACATAAGCAGAAGTTGCTCCCAAATGGATAATTGGGGCAGCTGACGGTGCCTGTACACCAAATGCATGTACATGAGCCATTACATCATGTCTTACCTCTAATTCTCTCTTAGCCGCAACATCATAGTTGATATCATCTACATATTTTTTCATCTCTGCTATCTGTTCATTGGTTATATTTAATCCTAATTCTTTTTCTGATTCTGCCAAGGCAATCCAAAGCCTTCTCCAGCTTGAAAATTTCTTATTCGGTGAAAAGTTTTCTAACATCTCTTTAGTTCCATATCTCTCTACTAACGGGTTTGAATACACATTCATCATTCTTCTCTTCATCTCCTAAATTTTATTTTTTTACTATATAATCTTCACTTTGGTTTCTCCTAAATTAGGAGAAACCTTAAAAAGGAAGAGGTCTATCCACCACATTTTATGGCAGTTATCAAACTTTTCATATCTTCCTTCTTTTTTTCCAGATGACTCATCACTTTATCCACATCTTCCTCAGATCTTATAGTCCAAGTTAAAGTCAGTGTATCCCCTTCTAAGTTTTTAGGGACTTCCACTGTTAATCCCTTACTCTTTATTGAGTTAGACAGCCCCTTTACCTTATTCATAGCTTTATTCATAATCGGGTTTCTATACTCCCTTATGATCTTTAAAAATTTAACTGTATCATGCTTTCTGTTATTTTTTAACTCTATTCCCATCTCACTTATAAATTCTAAAAAATTTATAC
Organism: Psychrilyobacter sp.; assembly: GCA_030621995.1. Taxonomy (GTDB): domain Bacteria; phylum Fusobacteriota; class Fusobacteriia; order Fusobacteriales; family Fusobacteriaceae; genus Psychrilyobacter. The sequence continues at coordinate 1,295 of JAUXGP010000085.1, read as the reverse complement.
CCTTTATATTTTTTAATTCCTTAAAAAATTCTCCTACCTCTTTTTCAGTAGAATATGAAAGATGCAGATGTTTTTCCACAAACTCTATTATATCACTGTCTTCTATAAATTTATATTTCACTATCTCACCTCTAATTCTTTTTTGCCACTAATTTACGCCAATTTTTTTGCTTAAATTCAAAACGCCTGACACAGATTAACAGGATTCTTAAACCTAATCTTCACAGATTTTAATATTCTTTTTTCTGTGTTAATCTTTTTTTATCCGTGATATCTGTGTCAAAATTTTAGTTATAAGTTATAAGTTTTTAGTTCATCATTTATTTTCTTTAGCAAACAAATACACTATACCGTCTTCTCCTGTATCTCCATAATACCCCTTTCGAATATTGATCTTTTCAAATCCCAGACTTTCGTACAGATTGATCGCTGCCTCATTGGATACTCTGACCTCTAAGATCAAGTTTTTATCCAAATCTTCCAGGATGGAACTCAGGAGTTTTTTCCCCAGCCCTTTCCCCCTGTAATTAGGAGAGACAGCTATCTTTATAACTTCGTATATATCTATACTGTCGAATAATATGATATAGCCTGCCAGCCTGTTTCTATTAAAAATACCTAAAAATTTATAAGATGGATTTCCATACAGATCAGCCAGGGTTGATATCCTGTAACTATTTTTAAAAGAAATTTGTTCTATATCAAAGAGATCCATTAATTCAGTCTCTTCTACCTCTCTTATCTCTATCATTTTTTTATCATGCTCCTATAATCATTCTGCTATATTTCGGTATCATCTTTTTTATTGTATGAGCTATTATAGCTGATACCATTGTCACTACAAATGCTATTAGCATAAGCTCCAATAAATTACTTTGATACACAATCTCATACCTTTTCTTTAGTTCCATCATATAAGTCAGTATATAACCATGGATAAAAAACACTGCAAAACTGTATCTTGCCATAAAATCCAATACAATCACTCTTTTCCCTTCAAATCTATGTAAAAAAGACATAAAAAAGTAAATTATAAATATCTTTTGATAGATGGTTATATCGATACCTTTATACATAAAGAATGCCTTATGATATCCCTCAGGATGGTCTAAAATTACCCCTTGCAGATACCCCAATCCAATAATCGCAATCAATAAATAAATTTCTTTATTCTTTAATTTTTTAAATATTAAATCTTTATTGATCGAGGACCAAATCCCCAGCATATATGCAGGAGAAAAATATATCAGCGATTGAAGATGATTTATATTATACTCCGGTCTATGAATTATCCC
>JAUXGP010000208.1 GCA_030621995.1 Psychrilyobacter sp. | reverse complement strand
TTGGGGATAGCAGTAAAGGATAAAAAAGGTAATTGGTCATACCCAAATGGAAACCAGGTAGGTTTATTGCTGATGGAGTATATCTTGAGATTTAAAAAGGATATCCCTTCTAATGGAGCAGTAATTTCCACAGTGGTGTCTACTCCTATGTTAGATGAGGTAGCTAAAGCTCATGGTGTGAAGATGTATAGAACGTTGACTGGATTTAAATTTATAGGGGAAAAAATAAAGCAATTTGAAGATGGGGTCTTAGACGGAAGTTATGTCTTTGGATTTGAAGAATCTTACGGATACCTGGTAGGAACCCATGCCAGAGATAAAGATGCTATTGTGACTACTATGATCTTGTCTGAGATGGCAGCTTATTATGAATCTGTTGGAACAGATATTCCGGCAGAATTAGATAAGATGTATGAAAAATATGGGTGGTATAGAGAGGGAATCACTGCAATAACTATGAGCGGAAAAGATGGTGCAGAACAAATCACCAAGATTATGAAAACTTTAAGAGAAAATACTCCTACACAATTATTGGGTCAGGATGTAGTCATAGTAAGAGATTTTGAACTGCAGACAGAGTGCGACAAGGCAGCCTGCACAGAGATTAAGTTAGACCTGCCGAAATCTAATGTATTACAGTTTGTTTTAGCTGATGGAACATATATCACAGCTAGACCATCCGGAACTGAGCCGAAAATAAAATATTATTTCGCTGTAAAATCAGACAGCAAGGCAGAAGTAGAGGCAAAACTGGAAAAATCTATGAAGAAATTCGGAGAATTTACAAAGGGATTATAGACCCTCTCCCCTTTTTAACGGTAGATTTCACGATTATTAAAATTAAGTATAATAAACACTTAATTTTAAATGTGAACCTTACAGGGAGAAACCAAGGTGAAAAAGTTATAGTATTTAAGAAAAAATAATATAGTTCAAAGGGAAGGGTGATTTATGGATTACCCTTTCTTTTTAGTTGTTTTAATGGATCATATGGTAGAATGTAATATAAAAAATATTTAGGAGTTGAAAGACGATGGAAAATGAAAATCATGTATTAAAGATAAAGGAAAAGGTAGCTGATCATATAGATGGAAGATTTATTTCAAATGTAATTGCAGATGGAGATATCTATACTTTAAAATACTGCAAGCTGGATAAAGCAAAATTTGGTTATAAATTTATGTTGATGCTTTTTAAGACTAGTTTTGATGGGGAAAGATTTGTGAATGAAGGGTGTGTAGACAATATCCTGATAGAGTTTGATAAGGTATATAAAATGGATCTGAGGAATAAAAAAGTTAGAGAGATCTATATATCTTTATTTGAAAAAATCAACAGGATGAAAAAAGAGCTTGCAGAAGAAAAGAAAATTATCTGGAAAGAGATAGTTCCTGCAATTAAAGCAGATATTATAAATATGAAGCATGACATAAAAAGTATGTAGAAAAAGAGCGAAAATTCGCTCTTTTTTTAATACAGCTCTATATAATACTCGCTTAATTTTTCATAATTTGTAATGACTATCCTTCTCTTGTCTTTTTTGATCAGCCCCTGTTCAATGAATTTTTTCAAGACTCTGTTGAGATGCCTGTAACTGGTTCCTAAAAGTTGGGACAGGTCGTTAAAACTGGTGGATTCTATCAAAATTTCATCTCCTTTTTCCACAGCATGAGTGATGAGGTAGTTGGCTAAAACATGTTCAAAACTGTAGGAGGAGGAGATAATATTGGAATTAACTGTAGCTTGCAATTTATTCAGGGTAGAGCTATACAGGTATTTCCAAAATATTGGATCATCGGCAATTAATTTTGAAAAAATACTCATACTGATACCTATTACAGTGGTATCCTCAGTGGCAATAATATCATATTTTGAATATGGGTTGTTTATTATCTCCATCTCTCCTAACATCTCCAAGGGTTTACTGTAATCAATTAGAAGAGATTTTCCATTCTCCAAATTTAAAACAATTTTCGTTCCCCCGGCAACCAATAGATAAAAATAATTTACCTTTTCAGAGGAGGTAAACAGATGTTCATCTCTTTTAAATTGGTAGAGAGACATATACTTTTCAAGGTTATTTGAAAATATGGAGTTGATATTGTATAATTCGATATATTTTTTTAATAAATTGGGACTGTTAATAATTTTCATCGGCTACACCTCTATTTAAAATTAATTTTATATGTTAAAAAGGACATAAGACCTATTTTTATTCTTGGTATTATACTACCATATTACCATAAAAAAATAAATCAACTCATATAAATTTGTGATATGGACAAAAGTTTCTACGGCTAACCTAAATTAGCCACTATGAGTAAATTGCGAGCAGTTTACTTTTTGGTAAGCTGTTTTTATTTTTTGTAGACGAAAATAAGGTATTGTTGATATTTTTTAAAAATTAGGAGGAATATAAAAATGAAAAGAATAATGTTATTTTTAATGGGTTTAAGCTTGATCTTATTGACTGCATGTGGAAAAGAAGAGGATTCTAAAGATACTGGAAATGAAGGCGTAAAAAAAGTTGATTATAAAGTTGGAATAGTACTTGGTTTAGGCGGGTTAGGAGATAAATCTTTCAGTGATTCAGCTTATGAAGGACTGAAAAAAGCTGAAAAAGAATTAGGAGTAAAAATTAAATATGTGGAGCCTACGACTCTTTCAGAATTCGATCAATTCTTTACTGAATTCGCAGAAGCAAACTATGATCTTATAATCGGTGTAAGCTTTGATGCTGAAAAAGGTATTGAAAAGGTAGCAAAAGAATATCCAGAAAGTAATTTTGTAATTATAGATTCAGTTGTAGATCTGCCAAATGTAAACTCTATAATCTTTAACCAAAAAGAAGGATCTTTCTTAGCGGGAGCTTTAGGACAGATGGTAAGCAAAAATAATTCATTGGGATTTGTAGGGGCGGTAGAGGCTCCGGTAATAAAGAGTTTTTATGAAGGTTATGAGCAAGGAGCTCTTTATATGAATCCGAATGTTGAAGTAAAGGATATATATGTTGGTGGAAGTAATCCATTCAATGACCCTGCCAGAGCAAAGGAATTAGCTATATCAATGGCAGAAAACGGTGTTGATGTTATCTTTACAGTAGCAGGCGGATCTGGTAGAGGAGTTATGGAAGCTATAAAAGGCAGGGAAAATTTATATGGAATCGGTGTAGACTCAAACCAGGATGGAGAAGTAGAGGGGAAAATCTTAACTTCAATCTTAAAAAGAGTTGACATATCTGTATTTAATGCAGCTTCAGAGGGCTTGGCTGGAAACTTTACAGCTGGAACCGTTGTTTTAGGATTAAAAGAAAATGGAATGGGAACTACTGAATTTGAATTTTCTAAAGAAATTATCGGTGAGGAAAATTTAGCTAAATTAGAACAAATAAAGAAAGATCTTATTTCAGGAAAGATTGAAATAAAATAAGTTTGAAATCCTCCAATTTTGGGGGATTTTTTATTGTCTAGGAAATTATAAAAGTGAATCTCGTCAGAGGTTTATACTAAATACAGAAGAACTTATATTTCTTTAGCATATTTTTTTATAGCCTCCTCATCCAGGGTAGTTATACTTCTCCGGTCTTTTTTTATTATTCCTGAATCTGTAAAAAATTTGATGATCCTGGTCAAATTACGATAACTGACATTTAATTCTTCAGACAGTTCGTTTAAAGATTTGAAATGTATAAGGTGATC
>JAUXGP010000017.1 GCA_030621995.1 Psychrilyobacter sp. | reverse complement strand
AGTAGGAAACATCACTAAGTAATTGGTGACCCTAAAACAACAGATGTAAGTGTTCAACAACTTTTATATATAGAGGAGGAGATAGCCGTTTGGTTATCTCCTCTTTTTTTTAGAAAAAACCTTATATTTCTGTAAAACTAAAAAAACTTATACTTTATTAATGGAGTTGATGTTTGTAAATTGATTTAAAAGTGAATAAATAAAGCATTTTTTTCGTTTAAAGAACAAAAAAATAAAATAAATTTGTTTTTAGATGAAAAAAGAGGTAATATAAGATTGAAAAAGAAAAAATTCACTTTTAAAATTAAGTTTTGTAAGGTTAAATTAAAAAAAAGGGGGGGAATAAAAATGACAAAAGAAAAAATGAAACAACCAGGGGGGATGAAGATGGAAAAAGCAAGAAAAAAGCCATTAGGATTTTATGTGTGTTCAATGGCTTTCGTATTTGAAAGATTTGCGTTTTACTCAGCTAAATGGTTAATCGCAGTATTCTTAGTTGCTAAGATAGCAGATGGTGGATTAGGAATTGGACCAGGGGATGCAGCAAAGATGACAGCAAACTTGGTAGCATTTACTTACTTAGCACCAATAATTGGAGGATATCTTTCAGATAGAGTATTTGGAGCCAGATACCTTGTGCCTATCGGTATGTTACTCATGGGAGCAGGTTACTTAGTGGGATGGCAAGCTAATAGTACCGGGATGGTTAACTTAATGATTATCTTACTATCTTTAGGGACAGGATTATTTAAGTGTCAGACAAACGCTATAACAGGTAGACTTTTCGATGATCCCGGTGAATTAGACGGAGCATTTTCTACTCAGTATTCATTCGTTAATGTTGGTGCTTTCTTGGGAACAACTATTATCGGTTTGCTTGTAGGATTTAAAGGATATTCTTTCTGTTTCTTAGTTATTGCAATAGTAATGTTTGTTAATGCAATCTTCTTTGTATATGGTTGGAGATTTCTAGGGGACACAGGTAAAAAGCCATTTAAAATAGCTGAGAATAAAGAAGAGAAAAAAGTTGAAGAGAAAGAAGAGAAAATTCCTTTGACCACAATAGAAAAGAAAAGAGTTGCTGCTATAGTCTTAGTATCATTCTTCTCAATTATCTTCTGGATACTATGGTACTTAGCATATATGCCAGTTTATTATTATTGGGGTGGAGACAACGGAGCTGCAAACTGGATGATTGGAAACTTTACAATCCCTACAGCTTGGTTTGATTCATTAAACGCATTCATGTGTATTGCATTGGGGCCTATACTGGGTAAGCTTTGGTCTAGATTGGCTAAGAGACCTCAGGGTGACTTAAGCATGTTTAAGAAAACTGCCTTAGGTATGATACTTCTAGGGTCATCTTATGTGATATTTGCAGTAGCTGACATTTCAAGAGGAAACAATCTTGCTCCTATCGCTTGGATAATTGCAATGGGTGTTGTACTATCCACTGGTGAAATGGTGTTCTCTCCACTTGGGAATTCATTTATCGCAAAGTTCTCGCCACCAAGATTACTAACTGGGATGATGAGTATCTGGGTATTAGCAGTGTTCTTTGCAGGTAAATCATATGGTTACTTATATGCATATACGCTAAAGTTTGACTTTGCAAAGGCATATCTTGTTATTGCAGCAATTGCTATCTTCGCTGGAATTATCCTTTGGGGATTAGATAAGAAGTTAAACGGCTTAGTTGTAGAGGAAGAAGAAGCAGAAGAAGTAATAGCTTAATTACTCGACCTGTGCAATTTTTGGTGGTGGGTCTTGTCAAACACACCACCATAGGATGAAAAAAGATGATCTCTGTAAAATACAGAGATCATCTTTTTTCAATTATATATTTAATGCTTTTTTTAACTCCTCTACCTTGTTTAATCTCTCCCAAGGAAGGTCGATATCAGTTCTGCCGATATGTCCAAAGGCAGCTAAATCTTGATATTTAAATTTAGGTTCTCTAAGTTCAAGAGCTCCCTCGATTCCTCTAGGTGAAAGGTCAAATATTTTCATTACAGCTTGAGCTAATGCAATCTCCTCCACTGTTCCAGTTCCAAAAGTATCCACCTTGATAGATGTAGGATGATCTACTCCTATGGCATATGAAAGCTGTATTTCACACTTGGTAGCTAATTTAGCTCCTACAATGTTTTTTGCAACCCATCTGGCAGCATAAGCAGCTGATCTGTCTACCTTTGAAGGATCTTTTCCAGAGAATGCTCCCCCACCGTGACGGAAAAATCCACCGTATGTATCTACGATAATTTTTCTGCCGGTAAGTCCTGCATCTCCATTTGGCCCGCCGATTACAAACCTACCAGTTGGATTGATATGGAAATGATTTACTTTTTTTATATCTAGATTATAACTCTCTAAAACAGGAGTGATAACTAATTTTATAATATCTTCTTTGATAGTTTCATTTGAAACTTCAGGATTATGCTGAACAGAAACAACTACAGTTTCTACATGATCAACACTTCCATCTTCGTTATAGGCTAATGTTACTTGAGATTTGGCATCTGGTCTAGCCCATGCTAATTCCCCGCTTCTGGTAATAGTAGTTAATTTTCTGATGATCTCTCTGGATAAAACAAGGGCCAAAGGCATAAGTTCTGGAGTTTCATCTACAGCTCCTCCAAACATAATTCCTTGGTCTCCTGCTCCCCCGGTATCTACACCTTGAGCAATGTCAGGTGATTGAGAATGGATTGCATTTAATACACCACAGTCTGAGTCAAATCCCATTCCCTGTCTATATCCGATTTCGTCGATCTTATCTCTGACGATTCTTTGAATATCTACATAGGTAGTTGTAGTGATCTCTCCTCCGACTACGACTTGTCCCGTGGTACAAAAAGTCTCACAAGCTACCCTTGCTTTTGGATCATCTGCTAAACATGCGTCTAATACTGCATCTGAAATTTGGTCTGCAATCTTATCTGGATGTCCCGGTGATACACATTCCGATGTAAAATAAGTTTTGTTAGTCATTCTTTTTCCTCCTTGACTCTTCCTCCTAGGTTTCTCTTCGACTCCTCCCTCTTACGGTTTCTCTTAAACAAGAGAAACCAACGTAACGCTTCGAAGCTATTACGATAGTTTCCTCTGATTTGAGAGGAAACGCCAACAGGAAAGGAGTAAAGGGAAAACGCTAACAAGGAAAGAGTTATTTATTATTTATTTTAAATTATTAATTGTTTAATTGTTTATTTTTTTTTTAAAATGGATACCAAAATCCGCTCAGATAAAATTTACTTACCAGGACTCCTGCTACTCCTCCTATTATAAGGAATGAGACAGCTAAGAAATCTAACTTCCCGTATCTTTTCCCGTTGTACCAAGTTCTGGTTTTTTCAGATCCAAATCCACGCAGATTCATAGCGTTTGAGACTACTTCTACCCTATTTAAAGAGGATAAAACCAAGGGGATAAGGATGGTGTTGTAGTTTTTAAACCTGCCTATAAGGCTGGCTTCACCCTTTCTAAAGGCTACTCCACGAGCTTCCTGGGCATGCATGATATTTACGAACTCATCTCTGACATCCGGAATATACCTGAGAGCTATATTGACTGCATAGGCAATCTTATATGAGACCCCGATCTTATTTAAACTACTTGCAAACCTGCTGGGATGGGTAGTAAAAATAAATATAATGGTTATAGGCAGGATAGACAGGTATTTTAGAGATAATGTCACGGCAAACCACAGTGTTTCATAGGTAAGCGGTCTCCCTAAAATATTAAATATCGGTGTATAACAATCTATAAGTTCCGAACCATAGGCAGGGGTGATTAAGACTAAAAATATAGAGTTGAAAAGGGTAAATATCAGTAAAAATACTACCAATGGTTTAACCTCTTTAAATGTAATGTTTGCCATTCGAATAAGCAGAGTACCGCCTAGGATAAGCCCTAAAAATACTCTGATATCTATAAACATAAAGGCTACCGCTGTCCAAACTAACAACATTAGCAGTTTTATACTGCCGTCCAATGAATGGATAGGAGATTTTTTATCGATATATAAAGTTCCGATTGCAGCCACCTATACCACCTCACTGTGATCATAATTTATAAAAGTTTCCAGCATCAATTTTTCATCTATTTCAAGGATGCCAGCTAATGTTGAAACAGAGATCTTCTTTAAATTAGCCCGTTCTAAAGTCGCAGTATGGGACAATACATTTGATACTGTATCATCTCGAATAATCCGGCCATCAGATAGTACAATGGCACGATTACTGTACTCTAGAGCCAGGTGCATATCGTGGGTGATAAAGATAATGCTTAAGCCGGTTTTACTCAATTTTTCTATAAACTGCATAAATTCTAAATAGTGTTTATAATCCTGACCAGCTGTAGGCTCGTCTAAGATTAGGATGCTGGGGTCTAAAGCTAATATAGTCGCTATACTGAGCCTTTTTTTCTGCCCGTAGCTGAGAGCGGTTATCGGCCAATTTCTGAAGGAATATAACCCGCAGATCTTTAGGGTTTTTTCGGCTTTTTCCAAAATCTCATTTTTTTTGTATCCACGGAGTTTCAGCCCAAAACTGACCTCATCTAAAAGGGTTTCCTGGGTAATCATGTGGTTTGGATTCTGCATAACATAACCGATCTCCTGCCCTCTCCTCCTAATACTCCAGCTGTCTATATTTTCTCCTTTATAGGAGATAGTCCCGTTTGATTTTTTACAGATCCCTGTGATGACCTTAGACAGGGTGGATTTACCTGCTCCATTATTTCCTAAAAGGGAAATTATCTCTCCTCTATACAGATCAAAATTTATATTTTCAATTATATTGTCTTTTTTATTGTATGAGAAAGTCAGATCTTTGACCTCTAATATTTTTTCACCATAAGATGAAATTTTAGGTTCTACATTCTTTATCCAGTTCTCTATATTTTGTTTGATATTCGGGGTATTTAAACTTTCTATATTTAAGATGTCTAATTCCTTGAGGTCGATATCAGCATATCTCATAGTTTCAATATAGAGGGGTTCACGCAGTCCAAAACTCCTCAATGATCCGTCTAAAATTAATTCTGCAGGAGTGCCTGATGCCACTATGATGCCATTATCGATAATAATAATTTTATCAAATGTTTCAGCTAAAACATCTTCAATCCGATGTTCTATAACAATGATAGTTTTATTTGATCTCTCATGGACAGATGAGATCAATTTCATGGCAGACCTGCCGCTTGCAGGATCCAGGTTTGCCAGGGGTTCATCAAAGAGCAGAATAGGTGCATCACTCATGATTATTCCCGCCAGGGAAGCCCGCTGTTTTAATCCGCCGCTCAGTTCTTGCGGACTTTTGTGGATATAGTTTTCCATATTTACATTTTTTAGAGCTGTCTTGACACTCTGTTTCATGATCTCTATGGAAACATTACTGTTCTCATCTCTGAAAGCTACATCTTCTCCTACACTCAGCCCTACAAACTGGCCATCTTGATCTTGTAGGATGGTAGATACATGACTGCTGATATCAAAAATGCTGGTCTTGTGTGGTTCTATGCCATTTATGTTTAATCCGCCGCTGATCTCTCCGGAATAAGAAAATGGGATCAACCCATTGAGACAATGCCCCAGGGTGGATTTCCCCGAGCCTGACGGACCGGCAATGAGTACTTTTTCTCCGCTCTGTATAGACAGGTTTATATTTTTTAATGTAGGAGTTCCCAAACTCCTATATTGAAATGTAAAGTTTTTAAACTCAATAATATTTTTTGGTCTTTCATTTTTCATTCGTATCTCCTTACTTAGTTTTCAAATTTTATTCGGCTGTTAAATTTTTATATTTTCCTTTTCTTTTAGATAGCATAATTACAGCAGGAATTCCCAGTCCAGCCGTTACGACAAAGTTTGAAGCGGTGGCTATAAGGATTTGAATCCATACCTTGTTTGAAGGCTCGCCGTAGAAGAATACATCCCCGATATAGGCTGCAAGGCCAGCCAAGATCATCCCGATCACTGCGTATATATATAGTTTAACTATATGTTTTTTATTTAAAATCCCATGTTCAGGGTCAAAACTTTTGTCTAACTTTATAAATCCCATGGAAAATCCCATCATAGCAGACAGCATAACCCAGCTCCACCATACTCCGCCATACATCATAGTATCGTTCAGAGCATGACCGATAAATCCAACTAAAAATCCAACCAATGGGCCGAATAATGCACCGAATATAGTAAGCAGTGCAACAGCTATCCTAAGGGATGTATTTGGTCCGATAGGCAGTGATACAGCAGATAGTACACCATAGAGTGCGGCTCCTATCCCAATGGCTACGACACTTTTTGTAGTTAATTTCATTTTCTTCCTCCTTGTGACTCTTCCTCCCAGGTTTCTCTTCGACTCCTCCCTCTTACGGTTTCTCGATCACGAGTACGAAAAATTTACTTTTAGAAAAAGTGAATTTTACGATGTGAAGAGAAACCAACGTAACGCTTCGAAGCTATTACGATAGTTTCCTCTGATTTGAGAGGAAACGCCAATAGGAAAGGAGTAAAGGGAAAACGCCAACAAGGAAAGAGTTTTGTAATATAATAAAAAACCTCTTATTTTACAATAAGAGGTTGAAAGTTTTATTCCTCTTATCTTCACGACCTAAAATCGCTTGGATTTAGCACCTTCCCTAAATGGGGGTTGCCGGACGTCATAGGGCCAATTCCCTCAGTCTCTCTTAATAAGATGTTGCATATTTAATTTATAATTTATTTTAACGAAATTATTATACTATATTAAAAGTAGTTTGGTCAACTATTTTAATTTATTTATTTTTTGTAGGAGTTTTTATATTTTTTTTCTAAATTTTTTTTTGTTCTTAGAAATTAAATTTACGCTCCTAAAAAGATTATTTACGATCCTATAGTTTCAAAAATCATCAGTGTTTAATTTTTGTTGATTTTAGGAATCTATTTATTTTTTAACAGATTAAAAAGATGTATATTTATATAGATTACTTCCCTTCCCATTTTTTCACTCTTTAAAATATCTATCTCTTCTAATGATTTCAAATATTTTGAAACAGTTTTTCTATTGGCAAATCCTTTTTCTACTAAGTGGGATCCCTTTGTATAAATTTCAGTAAATATAAACTCTATAAGCTCTTTACTGTAAATTTTTGGCAGCTTTTCTCTGACTTCAGCGACAGTATTATCAATCAGTGCCTTTATCTCTTTGGCCAGCTCTAAGGTTTCCTTTGCTGTAAATTCTATGGCTTTCAGTATATACAAAATCCATTCTTCCCAGTTATTTTCTGTAGTTATTTTATTTAGGAGACTATAATAACTCTGTTTATTTTTTATAATGTATGAACTTAGGTAGAGTATGGGAGAATCAAGGAGTTCTTCTTTGAGAAGATACAGGATATTTAAAATACGGCCGGTTCTTCCATTACCATCATAAAATGGATGGATTGCCTCAAATTGATAATGAGATACAGCTAATTTTATCAATGGATCCACTTCTGTTTCTATATTATAGTATTCTTCCAGATTCGCCAGAAGGTCTCTGATGAGGGATTCTCCAGCAGGAGGAGTGTATATTACATCTCCAGTGAGAGAATTTCTGAGAGCTGTTCCCGATATTTTTCTAATTCCGCCTTTGTTATCTTCCAACATCTGCTGTATTTCCAATATAATATTGGTACTAATAAAACCACTTGCCTTAACCAGATCAACCCCTTTCCAAAGAGCTTTTCGATAGTTAAGAACTTCTTTGGTATTGGGATCTATAGTTTTTTCGGTAACAATGGATTTATAAAGGTTGTCATTGGTCGTTACTATATTTTCTATCTCTGAACTGGCTTTGGCTTCCTGAAGGGCTAAGGAGCTTATCAATATATCTTTATTGGGAATCATCTCGGAATATGCTTTTAACTCTGCTAAGGCTCTACTTGATTTATTTAGCTGTTTTAGTATAGTTATTGTTTCAATTTCTGCCTCAGGGGGAAGAAACTTTAAATTATTATTTGCTTCTTGCGGTCTTTCTTCTATCATTTTTTTATCTGGTATACTACCTCTTTTTTCTATAACTCCATTCTTTTTAACTTTACCTTTTCTAGGCAATAATTTAACAGCATTTTCTGAAACAAATCCATCTTCTATTGCTCTATAGATAGTTTTAAATGATATGTTGTATAACTTATCCAACTTTGCTCTTCCAGCTATTTGTTCATGAGTCCAAGAATTTTCTAACTTGTCTTGAATGTCGATTAAAAGGAAACCTCCTTTAATGTTTGCTAGCACATATATTATACCAGGAAAGTTTCTATGGATCTTTTTTTGTTGCATTTAATTATACAATGTAAGGTGTGTATTCCCATTGTTATACAATCTCACTATCGTTTCTTTTACTTCGTCACTAAATCGCTTTTTTACTATGCTAAACCTCCATTTTTCTATTCGATTTTATCATATCAAACAAAAACATGATTATCTGATATCTATATTAATATCATTAAAAATTTCCATTAAAATTACTTTCTATTTGCCTACTGTTTTGTAGGTAAAATTTGATTTTATTAAAAAAAAATAGTATAAAGTAGATGGATATTTTTAAAAAAAAGATTTTAGGGGGATTGTAAGATGTTTAAAAAGAAAATTTTATGGTTGATTATATTGATGTTGGGAGTATTGGTACTAGGTGGATGTCAGGATGCAAGTAATGATGTTGAGATGACAGAGAACCAATTAGAGGGAAATCTGGTTATTTATCATGCAGGAAGTTTAACAATACCATTTGAATCCTTAGAGCAAGCATTTGAAGAAAAATACCCAAAGGTAGATGTTATTAGAACTCCAGGTGGGAGTAGAACAATTGCAAGAAAGGTAACAGAATTTGGCGATTCAGTAGATATACTGTGCTCTGCAGATTATACGGTTATCGATACATTAGTTATGCCGAAGTTCGCAAATTGGAATGCGCTGTTTGCAGAAAATTCAATGGTGATTATGTATTCAAAAGAGAGCAAGTATGCTGATGAAATTACGTCTGAAAATTGGTATGATGTGTTAACACAAGAGGGAGTTAATTATGGTCATAGTGATCCTAATGCTGATCCATGTGGTTATAGATCTGTGTTATTGTGGCAGCTAGCAGAAAATCATTATGGCGTCGAAGGTTTAAATGCTAAATTACTTGAAAATTGTCCTGAAAAAAATGTTCGAGCAAAGTCAGTAGAATTGATAGCAATGTTAGAGACGGGTGCTTTAGATTATGCGTTTGAATATGAATCTGTAGGGAAGCAACGTGCAAAAAAAAATCCGGATTTAATGTATATTAAATTACCTAAAGAGATTAATTTAAGTTCAATTGAGTACAAAGAGGATTATGCCAAATCAACGATTGAACTAGATGGAAAAGCACCAGGCGAATTCATCACTAAAAAAGGTCAACCAATCGTTTATAGTTTGACTATGCCAAATACCGGTAAAAATAATGAGGTTGCTATAGAATTTTTTAAATTTTTATTTGATAAAGAGCAGGGATTAAGATTATTAGAAGAGGCTGGACAGCCTGTACTAGATAATATTAAGGTATTTGGTGCTGAAAATTTACCAAAAAAATTACAATATATTGTAAAATAATTTAATTGTGGGGAGGTGGTTCATGTTTGGCAAAAAAACAGAGATATTTTATATTTTTTCTTTGATTTCAGGAATGCTTATTTTAATATTTATATTAGGACCACTCATTAATACATTTAATTGGATCCAAAAAGATTTGATGATTGAAGCACTTCATGATAAGAAGATCATGCAATCCATATTACTTAGTATGAAATGTGCAACTTATTCGATGTTATTGGCATTTGTGTTAGGGGTTTCCTTTGCATATTATATTGAAAGACATGAATTCTACGGCAAACGATTTTTAGAGAGTATTATCGATATTCCTATGGTTATGCCACATACTGTGGTGGGAATCGCACTACTAACAGTTTTATCACCAAGAAGTGCTCTGGGGAAATTTATGGTGGCACATAATATAGATATTTTAGGAACAGAAATTGCCATTGTAATAGCGATGTTATTTGTAAGTCTGCCATTGATGTTTAATTCGGCAAAAGAGGCATTTAAATGGATTCCAGTAAGAATGGAAAACGTTTCGAGGAGTTTAGGAGCAAGTCATTTTAAGACTTTTTTTACAATCACTTTTCGATTGGCATGGCGAGACCTCCTAAGTGGTATGATTATCACTTGGGCGAGAAGTATCAGTGAGTTTGGTGCAGTTATTATATTGGCATATCATCCTATGATTGCACCTACCCTTATTTATGAACGGTTTTCGACTTATGGCATTATTTATGCTATACCAGTAACCGCAATATTAATGATGATAGCAATGGTTCTTTTTATTGCATTAAGGCTGGTGGCATCTAATAATAGAAAGCGAGTAAAATTATGATAAAAGTAGAAGGGTTATATACGGCGTTAGGGGATTTTGTATTAGATGAAATTAACTTACAGGTAAATCCGGGGGAATTTTTTATTCTTTCGGGGCCTACAGGTTCTGGTAAAAGTATTGTGTTAGAGTCCATAGCAGGTTTGGTGCCTATAAAAAGAGGTGCCATATATTTGAATGGAAAAAATATAATTTCACAAAAGCCTGAAAAAAGAAATATAAGTATTTGCTATCAAGATTATAATCTTTTTCCACATATGAGTGTTTCAAAAAATATATGGTATGGTGTTAATTTTAAGAAAGACAAAGGGGCTATAAAATATAAAAATAATTTTGATCGTTTGGTAGACCTCCTAAAGATCAGTCATCTTTTGAATCGACGTCCTGAAAATTTAAGTGGAGGGGAAAAACAACGTGTGTCTTTGGCACGAGCGCTTATTGTAGAACCGGAGATCTTGCTTTTAGATGAACCGTTGTCAGCATTGGATCCAAATACAAAAGAGAAAATCCAGTGGGAGATTAAAAAGATACACGATGAATTAAAAATGACGACGATTATGGTGACACATAGCTTTCAAGAGGCTCATTGTTTAGGAGATCGAATGGCAGTAATGAATGAAGGAAAAATTTTACAATCGGGTGCCATTGATGAAATATTTCAATATCCAAAATCTGAATTTGTTGCTGATTTCGTAGGTATGAAGACGTTGATTGATCTAAATAAAGAGGAAGCTATTTTATTTGGTGTTAATGAACCAATTCGATTAGGTATAAGACCTGAAAACATTTTACTATCAAAGGGTTCATTAGATACAGATTATGAATTTAGAGGAGAAATTATAGAAATTATAGATTTTGGTATGCATAAGGAAATCAAAATTTCGAATTGTGGAAAGGTGTATATTGCATTTCTTACAATTAACAGGTTGTTGGAGATGAAGATTAATTTAGGTGATACGGTCACACTTGGTTTTAATCATGAACATATTAATCTAATAAATTATTGAGCCTAAAAACATTAGAACAATCAAAGATTTAGAAGAAGATGATAGAATAATAAAATTAATTGAAGTAATTAGAATTAATGGGGAAAATGATGATAAATGAAAATACTAAAGGATAATTTCAATAGAAAAATTGAATATTTAAGAATTTCTGTTACGGATCGATGTAATAGTAGATGTAAATATTGTATGCCTGCAGGAGGGACTGAATTTAAACTACATGATGAAATTCTGTCTTTTGAAGAAATTACAAATATTGTTAGTGTATTTGCAAAACTTGGCGTTAAAAAAATAAGATTAACAGGTGGTGAGCCTTTAGTTAGAAGAGATATTGTAGATTTAGTTAGAAAAATTTCTAATATTGAAGGCATTACTGAAATCACATTAACTACCAATGGTTTATTATTAAAAAAATAT
This sequence comes from Psychrilyobacter sp., assembly GCA_030621995.1. GTDB lineage: Bacteria > Fusobacteriota > Fusobacteriia > Fusobacteriales > Fusobacteriaceae > Psychrilyobacter. Next base: position 1,709 of record JAUXGP010000017.1, on the reverse strand, counting down.
GCAAAGCAATTAAAAGAAGCTGGATTAGATAGAGTAAATATTTCAATAGATTCTTTGGATGAAAAAAAATACTCTTTGATTACCCGTGGTAGCAATTTAAAAGATGTTCTTGAAGGTATAGAAGAAACTAAAAAAGTTGGGTTAGAACCTATAAAATTAAATACTGTTTTAGTAAAAGGTTTTAATGATGATGAAATAGAAAATTTAGTGAATTTAACAAAGGATAATAATTATGATGTTAGGTTTATTGAATTAATGACGATTGGTAATACTTCTAATTGGTCAAGAGATAGATATTTATCAAATGAAATAGTTCTTAAAAAAATGAAAAAGTTAGAACGTGTAATAAAAAAAGATAAAAATTCACCTGCAGATTATTATCAAATACCAGGTTATAAGGGTAGAGTGGGTCTTATTAATCCTATAAGCTGTGGTTTTTGTAGTAATTGTAATAGAGTTAGATTGACTTCAACTGGTAATTTGAAATTATGTTTACATTCTGATGTGGAATATGATTTAAAAGAATATGCCTATGATGAATATAAACTTGAAGAAAAATTATTAGAAATTATTAAAGAAAAACCAAAAGAGCATAAATTAAATCAAGGTGTTATAATTAAAAAAAATATGTTTCAAATTGGAGGTTAATATGGGGAAAGTTAGTAATCTTTTTATTGGAAAAGAACGAGGCACAGCAAAAATTGAATACGATACTATAGAATTAAAAACTGATTTCGGTGTAATTAATGATATTCATGCTACCGAAGGTAGACATCAAATTAGTATTTTATCGAAAAAATCTATTGATAAATTTAAGGCAAATGATTTGACTCTTGGAACTTTTGAAGCAAACATTATAATTGAAAATATCGATTTGTTTAAACTTGCAGTTGGAACAAAAGTAAAATTTGGAAAAGAAGTTATTTTAGAAATAACTCAAATAGGAAAAAAAGATGTTTTAATAGAAGACCATTATAATACCATGTATCATGAAGGTATTTTTGCAAAAGTTCTTCATGGTGGTAATCTTAAAAAAGATGATTTAATAGAGGTAACATTAAATGATTAGAGTTGATGTTTTGATGTTAGGTAGAGCTATATCAAAATAGTAGGCAATCTTTCTCCAAAATTTGATACCATAATGGAAGATTTATCTCCCTTAATATGGTAAAATTAAAAGTAAGTTTAAAATTAGGGAGGGGAGATATGAAAAGAATAATTTTAGTTGTCTTTATTTTATTATCTGTATTGAGTTTTTCAGAAAATAATATACCGGCGAAGGAAACGGAGTCAAAATATAAATTCTCTTTAGGATTTATGGCAGGGTATGGGAGTAAACTCTATCAAATAGAGGAAAAACAACCACGTTATATACCGCTTATAATGTTAGAGAGTAAAAATCTTTATATTTTAGGTACTGAAATAGGCTATAAACACAGATTAAATTCTAAATTGACGCTTACAGGCTTTTCTCAGCTTTTTGGAGGGATAGCGCTTCAAGGTGTTGGAGGAGTAATAGGGGCAACTCAATTAAATAATTCTGATATGGAAGATGGCTATAAAGGAATAAGCAGTAGAGAGACCCAGGTGGAATTTGGATTGAGACTGGGTTATAATACCGGTTTTCAAAGGGTGAAACTTTTAGGTGAAGTAAGGGGTGGAAAAAGAGGGGGATCAGGAAAAATATCTGCTCTCAGACCTTTTGCTGT
>JAUXGP010000062.1 GCA_030621995.1 Psychrilyobacter sp. | reverse complement strand
GACGTATTCGGTTCTGAAGGTGCTTATAAAAAAGGAACTAAGTAATATATTTTAAAAGAGATAGCAATAGCTATCTCTTTTTTAGTTGACATCCTATCTAATTTTTTCTAATATTTTTATTTTTTATTATGATAGGTGTAGCTGATCTGAGAATCGAGAACTCTTTTATATTGTTTCAATTTTCTTTTCTCCTTATTGGAATCTAAAAAAATTAGTGAAAAAAATTCCCAGAGAAATACCCAGCCTCCTACATAAAATCCCTCTATTATGATCTCCCACATCACCTGAGTGACAGGGAGATTTTTTTTTATAATAGAAACTATAAAAATAAATAAGACACCTAAAATAAAACTGCCAACAGCTGATTTGTAAAATTCATAGATCTCTCTTTTTTTTTTCCTATGCAGGTATAGAAAATAGTGTTTTATCTCCTTTATTCCTCTAGCTTCTTTAATTTCATCATAGATATTTTGAGGCATATTTATATTCACTAAAAGATTGTACTTAAAGGGAATATCCTCTATGGAATCTTCTAAATAAATAATCAATTCATCATCCAGATCCCTGTTTTTAAACGGTGAAAAATCTAGAGAACTATAAAGAGCTCCATAGTGATCGATGGAAATATCTATTATATAAGAATTGGTTTTTTTATCAAATCTAAAAAGTTCATCTAATTTTATTTTATTTTTTAAATTATTAAAAATCATTTTAACCACCTCATCTAATGATCTTGTTACTATCTATCTACAAAACAAAATGAAAAAATCCTGTTTGGAGATCTGTCAACTCACTCTTTATTATTGGGAGTACGGGTTGACAGAAACAAAAGATTACTCTATCATAAATATATATTAATTTTATGAAGGTGGAAAAAGATGATGATATTATACTTTAGTATTGGACTACTGGCAACAATTTTTGGATCGTTGGTTGGATTAGGCGGGGGAGTGGTTATAAAGCCGGTTTTAGATGCCATAGGAACCTATGATCTGACTACAATTGGAATTCTCTCCTCCTTTACGGTATTTTCCATGGCTGTTGTGTCTACAGGGAAACAAATGAAAAAAGGATTCAAAGTAGAAAAAAATATGTTAATAATAACAGCAGGATCAATCTTGGGCGGGGGAATTGGAAATTCAATATTTGGAATTTTCTTAAAAACTTTAAACAACGAAGGTCTTGCCACGGCAATTCAGGGGATGATTTTGGCAGGGCTGTTGATATTGGTTTTATTCAAGGGGAAACTACCCAAATATCATCTGCATAATTTGATAATATTATTTTTTATTGGCTTGGTACTGGGAGCTATAGCATCTTTTCTGGGGATAGGAGGGGGGCCGATAAATGTAATGGTACTGGTTTTGCTCCTAAATATGGATATTAAAAAAGCTGCTGTAACTTCAATATTAATAATTTTATTGTCCCAGTTTGCAAAATTGATTTTGATTTTTATAGGAGCCGGGTTTGGCGGACATGATCTCTCTATGCTCTATGTGATGGTTCCCGGTGGGATTATAGGAGGGCTGGTAGGAGCTCATTTCAATCATAAATTGAGCCATGAAGCTATTCATAGAATATTTAATACTGCCATAGTAGCTCTGGTGATCTTAAACTTTTACAATGTGGTAAGCAACTTAGTATAAAGCAAAAGAGCGAAGAAATTCGCTCTTTCTTTTGAAAACTTATAACTTAAATAGTAGATCTTCATATGTAGGGAATGGCCACGCTTTCTTTTCTATAGATGATTCCAAGTTATCAGCGGGAACCCTTAAATTGTTCATAAGGGGTAAAATTTCATTTTTACTGAAATCAACCTTTAAAGAGATGTCCTCTAATCTGTCCAGGTCTTCCAATTTCTTTTCTAATGTTTTAGAAAAATTATATAGGTCTGTATTGTTTTTTAAAATATCAGCCAATAGATCTTTTTGAGTTAAAATGGAATCTTCACCTAAAATTTTAGAAGATCTCTTGATCATATCAGCCAGTTCTAATGCATACCTGTTTGCTGCTGGATAGATCTCTTGGATAGCCATCTTAATCATAACACCGGCTTCTGTTACAATTTCTGTATAATAATTTTCAGAATAGATATTATATCTGGATATTAATTCGCCCTCTGAGAGCACATTATGAGTTTTGAATAACTCAATAGTTTCAGGAGTGACATAATATTTTAAGACATCAGCCGTAGAAGCTAAATTTGGTAATCCCTTTTTCTCAGAATTTTTAACCCATTCCTCTCCATATCCATTTCCAGAAAAGATCACCCTCTTGTGGGCATTATATACCCTGGAGATTAACTTTTGAATTCCCTTATTTTTATCTTCTACACCCTCTAATTCATCGGCAAACTCCTTTAATATATCAGCCATGATTGTATTTAACATAACGTTGGGAGTAGAGGTACTTTGACTTGATCCAGGCATTCTAAATTCAAATTTATTCCCGGTAAAGGCAAATGGAGAAGTTCTATTTCTATCGGTGATATCCATAGGTAACTTAGGTAAAGCATCTACACCGATCTCCAATTTATTTTTAGTTTCCATAGTTTCATCTGTACTCTTAAAGACACTCTCTAATTCGTCTCCTAAAAAGATAGAGATAATAGCAGGAGGAGCCTCATGTCCGCCTAACCTTTGATCGTTGGATGCACTGGCTGTAGCCAGTCTCAACAGGGGTGCATACTTATCCACAGCTTTTATAACAGCAGCAATAAAAATTAAGAATTGTGCATTTTCCTTTGGATTTTTTCCTGGTTCAAACAAGTTTATACCATCATCTGTTGTCAGCGACCAGTTGTTATGTTTACCAGAACCATTTACATCAGCAAAGGGTTTTTCATGGAGTAGTGCTACCAAATCATGTCTGCTGGCAACTTTGTTTATAGTGTCCATTAAAAGTTGATTTTGATCTGTAGCAACATTTGTAGTGCTATAAACAGGTGCAAGCTCAAATTGGTTGGGAGCCACTTCATTATGTTTAGTCTTTGAAGGGATTCCTAATCTCCATAATTCAAAGTCTAAATCCCTCATGAAAGCTGCCACTCTCTCCTCAATAGTTCCAAAATAATGATTTCTTAATTCCTGTGCCTTAGCTGATTTTGCACCAAATAATGTTCTGCCTGTATGTACTAAATCTAATCTATTGTTAAATAATTTTTTTTCTACTAAAAAATATTCTTGTTCAGCTCCTAAGCAGGTTGTAACATGTTTAGAACGGTCATTTCCTAAAATTTTTAGGATTCTAAGAGCTTGATTTTCAACAGCATTCATAGATCTCAAAAGGGGTACTTTTTTATCCAAGGCTTCCCCAGTATAGGCAACAAAAGCAGTGGGAATATACAGGGTGATACCTGTATTATCATCCTTTAAAAATGCAGGGGATGTAGTATCCCAGGCAGTATAGCCTCTAGCTTCAAAGGTAGATCGGAGTCCACCAGTTGGAAATGAAGATGCATCTGGTTCACCTTTGATTAATTCCTTTCCAGAAAATTCCATAATTATTTGCCCGTCTCCAATGGGAGACACAAAAGAATCATGTTTTTCAGCAGTTAAACCATTTAGTGGATGAAACCAATGGGTAAAATGAGTCGCACCTTTTTCCATTGCCCAGTCTTTCATAGCATTAGCTACAACCTCTGCAATAGTTAGTGTCAATTCTTTTCTACCTTTTTGTACCTCCAAAAATTCTTTGAAGACACTCTTGGGAACTCTTTGTCTCAGGGTAGTTTTATCGAAACAATAATCTCCATAAATTTCAGTAACGTTTTTAATCTCAATGTTATTTTTTTTCATGATCTGACCTCCTAGGTATAAAAAAAGGGGGACAGTGACATGAAGTCACTATCCCCTGTAAGAAACTGCTTTTAGTTTTTTAGATACTAAGTCCGTTTTTGGAGTGAAGCTAAATGTGAACATGTTTAATTTATGAATTTTTTTGAAAACCATCCGCTTACCTCCAATTTTTTTATTATGTGTACCAACTTATTTAGAGCAGTATAACAAATTTTTAGTAAAAAATCAATTTTTTTTTGTAAACCTGCAATAGTGAGGTATACTGATATTGTACAACAAATTTAATAAACAAAGGGGATAGTTATGAAATACGATGAAGAAAAAAAAAAAATAGAATTTGATGCTCACATTTTTCATGAAGGCAACCATTTTAGGTCATATTCATTTTTAGGTGCTCATATAAATAGTCGGGGGGTATCTTTTAGGGTTTGGGCTCCCAATGCTAAGGGTCTTTCTGTGGTAGGAGATTTTAATAATTGGGATCATAGCAGTCACAGGATGGAAAAAATTAATGACTTTTGGATCCTTCAAATTGACGGGATAAAAAAAGGAGAGAAGTATAAATATGTTATTGAAACATGGAGTGGTGAAAAGCTTGTAAAGTCAGATCCCTATGCATTCTATTCAGAATTAAGACCAAATACAGCCTCTATAGTCTGGGAATTAGAAAATTATTCTTGGAATGATCAGGAATGGAAGGAAAATAAAAAATCCTGTCAGCCATATAAAACTCCAATGAATATATATGAGGTTCATTTGGGATCTTGGAAAAAACCAGAGGGAAGGGAAAATTTTCAAACCTATAGAGAATTGGCAGAAGAACTGCCTAAATATGTTTCTGAAATGGGATATACCCATATAGAACTTATGCCAATTTCAGAATATCCCTTGGATGATTCTTGGGGTTATCAGGCCACTGGATATTTTTCAGTGACCAGCAGACATGGCACACCGGAAGATTTTAAATACTTAATAGACGAGCTGCATAGACATGGGATAGGAGTTATCTTAGATTGGGTACCAGGACATTTTTGCAAGGATGCCCATGGACTGTACAGGTTTGATGGCACCACAACATATGAGTATAGCAATCCTGCACTGGGCGAAAATGAACAGTGGGGAACCTGCAATTTTGATCTATCCAAATCAGAGATCCATAGTTTTTTAATATCAAATGCTATATTTTGGCTGGAAGAGTACCATATAGACGGCCTTAGGGTAGATGCCGTATCTAATATGTTGTATTTGGATTTTTGTAAGGAGCCTAGCCCGGAGTTGAAAAATAAAGATGGCGGGAATCAGAATTTGTGGGCAATTGATTTTATGCAAAAATTAAATACAGAGATCTTTAAATTTTTTCCAAGTGCACTTATGATAGCAGAAGAGTCTACATCACGACCGAATATAACTAAAGGCAAAGAAGAAAACGGATTAGGGTTTAACTATAAATGGAATATGGGCTGGATGAATGATATCTTGAAATATATGGAACTCGACCCCATCAATAGAAAATTCCATCATAATTTAATTACATTCTCAATAGTTTATGCTTTTTCGGAAAACTATGTTCTGCCTTTTTCCCATGATGAAGTAGTACATGGAAAGAAATCCCTCATAGGAAAATTTCCAGGATACTATGTGGATAAATTTGCAAGTTTGAGACTTCTTTTGGGATATATGATGGCACATCCTGGAAAAAAACTTCTTTTTATGGGGTGTGAAATAGGCCAGTTTTTAGAATGGAGATTTTATGAGTCTATAGAGTGGCAATTATTGGAGCAGCAAAAACATGGAGAGTTACAGGAATTTGTTAAAAATTTAAACTTTTTTTATAGGTCTGAAAAATCTTTTTGGGAAATTGATCATTCGTATGAAGGATTTCATTGGTTAGAAGCGAATAATAGTGATTGTGGGATAGTTTCTTTTATGAGAAAAAGTGAGGAAAGAGATGATTTTATAATAGCTATATATAATTTTACACCTGTTCATTACTCCAATCATAAGATGGGGGTGCCTAGGTTTGTTGACTATGAAGAGGTGTTAAACAGCGATACTTCCAAATATGGGGGAGAAAATAGAGTGAATTTGGAAATATTGAAACCTAGATGGGGAGGAGTAGATAAAGAACTTTGCCATATAGAGATAAATATAGCTCCTCTTTCAGTAATTTATCTGAAACCAAAGTTTTAGAATGTGGTGTTTTTAAACGAAATATACCATTTGTAAAGAGAAGAACAAGTTTTAATGTGGCAGCGGTTAAAAAAGACTCAATTCTCTGAGTAAAATCTAGGAGGATTATGATAAGATATCTAAAAAGTTAAACATTTGTAGGAGGGAGTTTAAATGAGAAAAAAAGAGATGATAGCTATGCTTTTAGCAGGGGGACAGGGAAGTCGATTGGTACCTTTAACTTCAGACGTAGCGAAACCAGCAGTTGATTTTGGTGGTAAATATAAAATTATAGATTTTCCATTGAGTAATTGTACAAACTCAGGGATAGACACTGTGGGGATACTTACTCAGTATAGACCATTTTTATTAAATACACATATAGGAACAGGCTCAGCTTGGGATCTAAACAGTATGCATGGGGGGACGGCAATACTGCCGCCATATACAACTCAAGATGGGGGAGCCTGGTATAAAGGAACAGCCAATGCAATCTATCAGAATATTCAGTATATAGACAGATATAATCCAGATCATGTACTTATATTATCTGGGGATCACATCTATAAGATGGATTATAATAAGATGTTGAGAGAACATAAAAGACAGGGGGCAGATGTAACAATTGCCGCCTTAACAGTGACTTTAGAGGAAGCTACAAGGTTTGGAATGATGAATGTAAGGGATGACAATACAATATATGAATTTGAAGAAAAACCAGAAAAACCAAAAAGTAATCTGGCTTCTATGGGAATATATATATTTAAATGGTCTGAATTAAAAAAATATTTAATCGAGGATGAAGAAAATAAAGATTCAGCAAATGATTTTGGAATGAATATACTGCCTAAAATGCTGGATGACGGACTTAAAATGGTTACCTATCCATTCAAGGGTTATTGGAAAGATGTGGGAACGATCAATAGTTTATGGGAAGCGAATATGGATCTATTGGATGAAAATAATGATTTGAATTTACATACAAATAATTGGAAGATATATACATCAGGAGAACCAAAAGGAGCCGCTTATTTTGGTGAAAATGCCAGTGTTGAAAATTCAATGGTGGTAGACGGATGTGAAGTTTATGGTTCTATTAAAAACTCAGTATTATTTCCTGGAGTTGTAATAGAAGAGGGAGCTATTGTGAAAAGCTCAGTATTATTCCCAAATGTAAAGGTAGCAAAAGGAGTAACTTTAGATAGAGTAATAGTCGGTGAAAACACAGAGGTACTATCTGGAGATCATATTGGAGATGCTACAATAAAAGTAATACCGCAAAATAAAATTATTAAATAAATTTGGAGGAGAATTATGGCAAAATCATATATGGGATTAATACTGGCAGCTCAAGATACTAATGATATAAGGGGACTTACAAAATATAGACCGATTGCTTCTATTCCATTTGCAGGAAGGTATAGGATAATTGATTTTTCCCTTACAAATTTAACGAGAACAGGGATTTCAAATGTAGGAATTATAGTACCTCATAGTTATGTAAGATCACTTAGAGATCATATAAGGGGAGGACAATTTTGGGATTTAAATAGAAAAGATGGTGGAATATTTTTGATGCATCCTGCCATTTATTCTGAAATTGGAAAATCAAATGTAGAAAATTTTAGATCTAATTTAGAATATTTGTATAATAGTAAAGAAAATCATGTTGTGGTATGTCCAGCTCATTTAGTGGCCAACATTGATATGCAGTCTATTATAGATTCCCATGAAAAATCAGGAAAAGATCTTACCATAGTGTATAAAAAAATAGATAAGGATATAAAGGCGTACAGGGGATCTACAAGTATAATACTCGATGAAAACAATGAAGTGAAAAATTTTGGAATAATCGTAGATTCTCAGGAGGGTACAAATATATCTTTAGAGATAAAGATCATAAAAAAAGATCTCCTAATAGATCTTCTCATGAGTGGAGTACAAAATGGTCTTATAGGAGATTTCAATAAATTTATTGAACATAATATTCATAAAATTTCTACCAATCTATATGAATTTACTGGATATGCTACATTTATTAATTCTACAAAAAACTATTTTAAAGCAAATAAAGATATATTAAAAAAAGAAATAAGAGAGGAACTCCTCCTAAATAATGGAGGAATATCTACAAAGATTAACGACACTCCCCCGGCTATCTATAAACCTGATTCTAAGATCTCTAATTCCCTTATAGCCAATGGATGTGTTGTAAAGGGATCGGTGAAAGACAGTGTCATAGGTAGAAGGGTAGTAATAAAAAAAGGTGCTACCATAGAAAATAGTATAGTCTTACAGTCTTGTACAATAGAAGAGGGTGTAGAGATAAAAAATGTGATTATAGATAAAAATGTAACGATTAGTAGGTATCAAAAAGTGATCGGATCGGAACAATTTCCATTGGTAATAGAAAAAAAATCACTTTTAGATGGATAACATATTTTTGCTGACTCTTTAGAGTCAGCATTTTAAGAAAAAAGGAGAATATTATGAAAATATTATTTGTAAGTAGTGAGGCACATCCATTTGCCAAGAGTGGAGGTTTAGGAGATGTGGCCTATTCCCTTCCTAAAGCACTTGTTAAGACTACAGATATTAGGGTGATCATGCCTAAATATACAAGTATTCACGATAAATATCGTATCGGAATGAAGTTGATATCTAAAT
>JAUXGP010000199.1 GCA_030621995.1 Psychrilyobacter sp. | reverse complement strand
TATACTTCACACTGCGGTGTTACTCTTTGGATTATCGGGACTTTTCGGTAAACTTATAGAGGCGCCTGCACAGGTGATTGTCAGCGGCCGGGTTATATTTGCTACAATATTTCTTTATATTATTCTTAAATTTAAAAATGAAAAGGTAGAGCTAACTTCTCCAACTTCGAGAAAAATTCTGATCCTGCAGGGGTCGCTGCTGTTTCTTCATTGGTTTTCATTTTTTCAGGCAATTAAGTTATCCAGTGTAGCTCTGGGGCTCCTGTCTTTTTCGAGTTTTCCCATTTTTACAACCTTTATGGAACCTATATTTTTCAAGGGGAAATTAGAGAGAGGAAAAGTTATTACTGCTATTATAACTTTTATTGGGATTACCATGGTGATACCATTAAATGGTGTAGATACAAAGATGTTAAGCGGGATTGGCATGGGGGTGTTTTCCGGGTTTTCATTTGCAGTTTTAGCCATAATGAATAAAAAGTTTTCAAGTTCGGTTTCGGGGGTTAAACTTACATTTTATCAATGTCTGGGAGCATCATTTTGGTCGATTCCTGTTTTATTGTTGTGGAGTAAGATGCCATCAGTAAAGGATATCTTCTTTATGCTGATATTAGGAGTAGTTTTTACAGGAATAGCGCATACACTCTTTGTCATGTCATTGAAGAGTATCAGTGCAAGCACAGTTAGTGTCACCACTTGTTTAGAACCTGTATATGGGATTATATTTGCGGCCTTTATATTAGGAGAAATTCCTGGTTTGAAGATAATATTGGGAAGTGGTTTGATCATACTGGCGGCAGTTTCGGCTACCAAAACAACGGTTTTAAAGGATAAAGCTGCTCTATGATTTTAAAGATAAAAAAACCAGGAAATTAGCCGTGGCTAATTTCCTAGTTTTTTTAATACTGTCTTAATCTCATAATATTCTATATCCTTGGGAAGCTCCTCCTTGATAGGCCGGAGTAATTCTCCTCCTACCTTCTCAATAGCTCCTAAGATCAACTTCTCTTTCCCGCTGTCCACGATCCTGGACAGGTCAACTTCTAATCCTTCATCCATACATTTGAACAGATGACTGAGGATGGTATCGAATTTGCTTCCTCTTTCGGTTGCAATCTCCTCCACACTTTTACCGTCTAAAAACAGCTGGCAGGAGATCCTGTGGGTGCTGTCTTTGGTACTGGGTTTCTTAGACCTTGCCTCTTTTTTTTTGATTTCTCTTACTTCGACCGAGGTAGTGTCACCCTTTATTTCTTTTATGGCTTCTAAAAATTGTACTCCGTATTTTTCTAATTTTTTCTCTCCCACACCATTTATCTCTAAGAGGCTTTCATAGTCTGTTGGCAGGTATCTGGCCATCTCCTGGAGGGTTTTGTCGGAAAATACAGTATATGGCGGTTTCCCTTCAGATCTTGCAATATCAGCTCGAACTTTACGAAGGATGTCAAAACTGCCTTCCCATTCATAGGTAGTTTTTCTCTCAATTTTGGTTACCTTTCTGGTGAATTTTTCCTTACTTTTTATAAATTCAAAGGCTTTTTTAGTCAGCCTTAGAGTTGGAAACTCTGTTTTGGTAACTTCTAAATATTCATCTCCTACAAGGAGGTCGACCAAAGCCCGGATATCTTTCTGTGAATAATCGGAGAGTAATCCATAGGTGGATGCCTTGTCTAAATTCCAGTTGAGAATACTCTTATTTTTTGAGCCTCCCAGGACTCCTACAATCATATTTATCCCAAATCTCTGCTCTGTACGGTAGACACAGGAGATTATTTTTTGAACCTCAACTGTGATATCTTCCACCTCACCATCATCGAGACAGTTACTGCAATTGTTGCAGTTTTCTATTTTTTCATCCCCGAAATATTCCAAAATATACGATCTGACACATTTAGAAGTATGGCAGTAGTTCACCATGGAACTCAATTTTTCACGTTTGATATTCATGATCTCCTCAGAGGATTCAAACTGATTATTGTTTATGAAGAACGTCTGGGTTTGTATATCTTTGGGGTTAAATATTAATATACAGTGAGCATCCAAGCCGTCTCTGCCGGCTCTGCCGGCTTCTTGATAGTAGCTCTCCAGATCTTTTGGCAGGTTGCTGTGGATAACAAAACGGACATTGGATTTATCTATTCCCATTCCAAAGGCATTGGTAGCTGCCATGAGGGTTAATCTGTCATTTATGAAATCGTCTTGATTTTTTTGTCTCTCAATATCAGACATTCCGGCATGATATCTTCCGACCTTGTACCCCCGGTCCGCTAACTCTGAATAGATGGAATCTACCTCCTTTCTTGTAGAGGCGTAGATAATTCCCCCCTCATCGCTGTGTTCTTTGAGGTATTTTTTGATATAGGACAAGCTGTTAACACCTTTTACAGTGGTAAATTTCAGGTTTTTCCTGTCGAATCCACTGATGAATACATTGGGCTTGAACCTCAGGTTTTTTATAATATCTTCTCTGACTTTAGGAGTTGCAGTAGCTGTAAAAGCTGTGATTATTGGGTTACTGGGCAGCTGTTTTATAAAGTTGGGAACATTGAGGTATGACCTTCTAAAATCATGCCCCCACTGAGAGATACAATGTGCTTCATCTATGGCTATCTGGGATATTTTTTCTGGTCTGATCCTGTCGATAAACTCCGAGTTTTCAAATCTTTCCGGGGTAACGTAGATAATCTTATAGTCCCCATTCGAGATTCCCATATAGATGGTGTGCATCTTTTTAGGAGTTAGGGTGCTGTTGATATAGACAGAAGAAACTCCCAGGGTTTTCAGTGCATCTACCTGGTCCTGCATCAATGATATCAAGGGAGATACAACTATAGTTATCCCGTCAAATATCAGAGCCGGGATTTGGTAGCAGACGGATTTACCTCCTCCAGTCGGCATAATCCCCAAAGTATCGTGACCATCCAGGATACTTTTAATGATACTCTCCTGCCCCTCTTTAAAACTGCTGTATCCAAAATATTTTTTTAAAATTTCATAAGCTTTATTCATAACTAACTCCTTTTTTGACACAGATTAGAACTCTCTCTTTTGTTCTCCCTCTTTATGACATCGTAAAATTCACTTTTACTAAAAGTAAATTTTTCGTACTCGTCAATCGAGGGAGGTGTCCGATAGGACGGAGGGAGTTCATTTCTTTACTAACTCCTTTGCCACTAATTCCAGCATAAATAACTCTCTATCTATATAAAGACCAATGGTTTCAGGCTGATTTTTGATAACTTCTTTATTGTGGGCAATAGCCTCATAGATATTTACCCATCTGGCATCCATTCCATTGTTGATCTCGTAATCTTCCAGGTTAGTTTCTCCTAATTCCTTGTGGATATCGCAGATGAAAAAATGTGAGATCATATTGATATAATCATAGTCTTTTTTATGGATTGGTTTTATCTCGTCATAGACACCGTATTCAGATAAGATCTCTATATTTTTAGCTCCCGTCTCCTCGTTGATCTCTCTCCTTACACCCTCTGCCAGGTCTTCGCCTTCATCGACTCCTCCCCCTGGGAAACTGTAGTCATCATATCTTTTTGTATAGAGCAATAAGATGTTTTCACCGTCTAATATAATCCCCCTGGCAGCTATTCTTTTATATATTTTTTTATCTTCCAAAACTGTATTTTCTGAAATAAATTTCCTGAGTATTCTCATTTTTTCCTCCAATAATAATATTTTTTATAATATATATTATATCATAGAATAATTTTCTTATCCTCATTCTATCCAGAGAAAAGAAAAGTTGTTAAAAAAAAAAGACTTGGAGAATATCCAAGTCTTTAAAATTATTGAGATAGAGTTATTATTTTATTTATTCGAAGGAAGGTTTAAAGGTTGTTGT
>JAUXGP010000140.1 GCA_030621995.1 Psychrilyobacter sp. | reverse complement strand
AGTTTAGTCACTTAAATTATTAGAGTGTAATTTGATATGTGTCAATGGTCTTTTTTTATTTATTGCTAAAACGCTGACATTTTACTTTGCAACTGTGCTGTCTTTTTAGTTTACCATAAACATCTCCCGAGGAGCTCAAAGAAAAATATTCGATAATTCAGTATTTTTAGGAGGACATATCATGTATATAAATATAGCGCTGCCTAAGGGCAGATTGGGGAAAAAATCATACGATCTTTTGAAAAAGATAGGTTATTCGTGTCAGGAACTGGAAGAGGAAGGCAGGAAGCTTGTATTTACAAGCGAAGAAAACCAAGTGAGATATTTTTGGGTAAAACCAAGTGATGTACCTGTATATGTGGAAAAAGGTATTGCAGATATAGGAATATCCGGGGTCGATGTACTCATGGAAAGCGAGGCAGATGTCTATGATATGCTGGATCTTGGATTTGGCAGCTGTTACTTTGCCATAGCTGCACCAAGGGGATGGAAATATAATGGCAACAGGACCATAAAAATAGCTACAAAATATATTAATTATGCCAGAAAGCATTTTGAAAAAGTAGAAAGAAAGGTTGAGCTAATAAAACTAAATGGTTCTGTGGAGCTGGCTCCTATAGTGGGACTTTCGGATGCTATAGTGGATATAGTAGAAACTGGTGCCACACTGAAAGAAAATAATTTGGAGATTATAGAAAAGTTAGAGGATATCAGTGCAAGAATAATTGTTAACAAGGTAAGCTATAAATTTAAAAATGAAACTATAGAAAAAATACTTGAGAATATAAGGGAGGAGCTTTAATGAAAATACTTAAAAGTTCACAATATGATGCCATTAAGTCTGAGATACTCTCAAGGGGTGATCTTGACTATAAAGATATTAACATTACTGTAGAAGAAATAGTAAAAAATGTAAAGGAAAATGGAGACAGTGCAGTCCTTGAATATACTGCAAAGTTTGACGGTACAAAGTTAGATAATATGGAGGTCACTTCAGATGAAATAAACAGAGCTTGGGATAGAACCCCTGAATATCTTAAAAAATCTCTCATAAAAGCAGCGGACAGTATTAGAAGTTTTCACGAAAAGCAAAAAAGAAATTCATTCATGGACAATACATTAAAGGGAAGGATAACCGGACAATTAATAAATCCAATCGAAAAGGTAGGAATATATATTCCCGGCGGCAAGTCGCCCTATCCATCTACAGTGCTCATGAATGCTATTCCTGCAAAGGTCGCAGGTGTAGAAGATCTAGTGATGGTAACTCCTCCTAAAAAAAATGGTGAGATTATGGACAATATTTTGGTGGCTGCAAAAATAGCAGGTGTTGATAGGATATTCAAAGTAGGAGGATCTCAAGGAATAGCCGCACTGGCATATGGAACCGAAACTATCCCAAAAGTATACAAGATAACAGGACCAGGTAATATTTACGTAGCTTTGGCTAAAAAGCAGGTATATGGAATAGTGGATATTGATATGATAGCAGGTCCAAGTGAGATACTTATTATAGCCGACGAGAATGCAAACCCTAAATATATAGCAGCCGATCTATTATCCCAGGCAGAACATGATGAATTGGCTTCCTCTGTACTTATAACTCCCTGCATGAAATTAGCAGATGCAGTATCAAAAGAGGTGGATATCCAACTAGTTAAACTAAGCAAGCGAGAGATAGCAGAAAAATCTTTAGAAAACTATGGAAGGATTATAGTTACAAAGGATTTGAATGAAGCCATCGATATAGCCAACGACATAGCTACAGAACATTTAGAACTTATGGTAGCTGAACCATTCCTTTATATAAACTCAATTAAAAATGCCGGAGCAATATTTGTAGGGGAAAACACTCCAGAACCTTTGGGAGACTACTATGCTGGACCAAATCATACACTCCCAACAAACGGAACTTCAAAATTTTCATCCCCCCTTTCAGTCGATGATTTTATAAAGAAAACTTCAGTAATATACTATTCCAAGGAAGCACTAAAAGAAGTAAAAGATATCATATTAGATATCTCGGAAAGTGAGGGACTGACGGCTCACAGTAATTCTATTAGGATTAGGTTTGAGGAGGAATAATTATGAAATTTTGGAGCAAAATCACCCAAACGTTGACACCTTATATACCGGGAGAGCAGCTGAATAAAACTGGAATAATAAAGCTCAATACCAATGAAAATCCTTTTCCGCCATCTCCAAAAGTTATTGAAAAAATAAAAAAATGTGTGGGATCCCAACTTAAAAAATATCCCGATCCTGAGAGTAGTGAATTAAAAAATTCTATTGCAAATTTTTACGGAATAGAAACAAATAATGTTTTTATTGGAAATGGCTCGGATGAAGTCCTTGCTCATGCCTTTATGGCATTTTTCAAAGATAAGAAACTTTATTTTCCAAATATTACATACAGTTTTTATCCTGTTTACTGCAAATTATATGAGATAAACTGCCAGACTATTCCTCTAAATAAAAAATTAGAGATAGATATAAATCCATATTTAAGTCTGGACGGGAATATAATCTTTCCAAATCCAAATGCTCCTACAGGTATAGGAATGAACCTAGATGCCATTGAGGAAATTTTAATAAATAACCCTAATAACCTTGTAGTCGTAGACGAAGCCTACATAGATTTTGGTGGTAAATCTGCAGTAGAACTAACCGGTAAATATAAAAATCTACTGATTATACAAACATTTTCAAAATCAAGATCCCTAGCTGGAATGAGAATAGGGTTCGCTATTGGTAATGCGAAACTTATCGAGGGACTTATGAGAGTAAAGGATTCTTTTAATTCATACCCCCTGGACAGGTTAGCCCAGGCTGCAGGAAAGGCTGCCATAGAGGATAAAGATTATTTTGAATATACCTGCGACGAGATAATAAAAAACAGGGAATGGACAATGTCAGAACTTAAAATAAGAGGTATAGACTTCCTCCCTTCCAAGGCAAATTTTATTTTTGTAAAATTAGAAGATGCCGAAAATATGTATAAAAAATTAAAGGCAAGAAAGATACTTGTGAGGTATTTTAAAAAGACTTTAATAGATGGTTATTTAAGAATTTCCATTGGAACAAAAGAAGAAATGGAAATTTTAGTAAAAAATATAGATCAGATAATGGGGGTGTAATTATGAGAACAAGCACAATAAAAAGAAGGACAAAGGAAACCGACATAGAACTGGAACTGAATTTAGAAGGAACAGGGAAATATGAGATCTCAACGGGAGTAGGGTTTTTCGATCACATGATGGAACTTTTTACAAGACACGGACTCTTTGATATAAATCTAAAAATAAAAGGTGATACCTATATCGACTGCCATCATTCAGTGGAGGATGCCGGTATAGTACTTGGCAGGGCGTTCAGGGAAGCACTGGGTGACATGAAAGGTATCAAAAGGTACGGCAGTTTTTATCTGCCAATGGATGAAACTCTTACACTTACTGCACTTGACATTAGTGGGAGGGCATATCTCCACATGGACCCTATCCCTGACAAGAAAGTGGGGGATATGGAGAGTGAAATGGTGAAAGAATTTTTCTGGGCCTTTGTAAGAAATGCTCAAATCACCCTTCATATAAAGTTAATCCACGGAGACAACACTCACCATATTATCGAGAGTATATTTAAAGGTGTAGCCAGAGCATTGGATCAGGCTGTGACCATAGACGAAAGAATAAAAGGGGAGATCCCTTCTACAAAAGGAGTGATATAGAGATGATCGCAATTATAGATTATGGTGTTGGAAATATCCATTCGGTGATGAGTGCACTAAATAAATTAAAAATAGAAAATATTCTTACTGCTGACCCTGAGGTGATAAAAAACGCTGACGGAATAATCCTTCCAGGGGTGGGAGCCTTCAGGGATGCTGTAAAAAGCCTCGAGGATACAGGACTCATTCCTCTCATAAAAAAATGTGCAGCAGATGGTAAACCTCTTCTGGGGATCTGTTTAGGGATGCAGCTCCTCTATGAAAAAAATTTCGAAGATGGTGAATATAAAGGACTTGGATTACTTGAAGGTGAGGTTAGATCACTTAAACCTTATATATCAAAAGATTTAAAAATTCCTCATATGGGATGGAATAAACTTAACATAAAACAGGATTCTCCTCTTTTTAAATACCTTGGGGAAAATGAATTTGTTTATTACGTACATAGTTATTTTGCCTGCGGAACCGATGAAGATATCCTCGCATCCAGTGAATACGGTATAGAGGTTCCAGGAGTAGTGGGACATAAAAATATAATGGGTATGCAGTTCCACCCTGAAAAAAGCAGCAGCACAGGACTAAAACTATTAAAAGCATTTGGGGAGATGATAAAATGATAATTTTTCCAGCAATAGACCTAAAAGATGGAAAAGCAGTGAGACTCAGCAAGGGAGATTTCAACAGAATTGATATTTTTTCTGATAAACCTTGGAGAGTAGCAAAAGAATTTGAAGAAAAAGGAGCAGAGTGGATTCATCTAGTAGATCTAGACGGTGCCAAAGATGGGGTAAATAAAAATCTTGATGTAATAAAAAAAATAAGAGAAACTGTCAACGTTAAGCTCCAGCTGGGGGGAGGTATCAGAACCCTGGAGACAGCTGAAATGCTTTTAAACTTGGGTATAAATAGAATTATATTAGGAACAGCAGCTATAGAAAATCCAGAACTTCTTAAAAAACTTGTAAGTAAATATGGTGAAAAGATTGCCGTATCTGTGGATGAAAAAAATGGCAAGGCAGCCACAAATGGATGGGTGGAAGAAAGCAGTATAGATGCTTTTGACTTATGCAGATCACTAATAGAAAGCGGGGTAAAAACTATAATTTACACAGATATCTCAAAAGACGGGATGATGGCAGGTCCGAATTTTACAGCATATGAAAAAATTAATAAACTGGGAATCGATGTAATAGCTTCCGGTGGGGTAAGTAGTTTAAAAGATATTGATACTCTGAAAAAAGCAGATATTTACGGTGCTATTATTGGAAAGGCTATCTACTTGGGAAATATCAAGCTGGAGGAAGTATTGTAGGAGGTAATTATGATAACCAAGAGAATTATCCCGTGTCTTGATGTGAGAGACGGGAAAGTAGTTAAAGGAGTTAAATTTGAAGGTGTCAGAGATGTGGAAGATCCTATGAAGCTTGCTAAACTGTATAATGAAATGGGAGCTGATGAGTTAGTATTTTATGATATCACT
>JAUXGP010000275.1 GCA_030621995.1 Psychrilyobacter sp. | reverse complement strand
TACTTCTCCTTTATCCAGCAGGAGCTTAATTACTTCTCCTACCTGGATAGAAGCTGCCAGAGCAGGGGTAAAACTAGGATTCCCCATCTTATTTTCCAGGTGATCCTCCTTATAAATTTTCTCCAGAATAAAATCACCCGGCATAATCACCGCTACCTGTGCTATCCAGCCTCCTATAGCTCCATGAACCATGGGGATATTGTTCCTGGTACAAGATAGTTCTACAATTTTTTTCAATCCAGGAGAATCTAACCCGTCCACTACAATATCTGCTCCTTTTATGATGCCATCGATATTATGAAAAGATATCCTCTCATTGACTGCCACAACTTCTGTCTCTGAATTTATAGTTTCTGCCCTTTTCTTGGCTTCCTCCACTTTTAATAATCCTAAATTATCTTCTGTAGAAATTATCTGCCTGTTTAAATTAGTCGTCTCAAATTTATCGAAATCTACAAGGATAAGTTTTCCTACTCCTATCCTTGTAAGCATCTCAGCTACATATCCGCCTAATCCTCCCACACCTAAAATAACCACTTTAGATTTAGACAGCTTTTCTTGTTCCTCAGGAGATATCAGTCTTTTATTTCTAGAGTACCTGTCCATCTTATCCCCCTCCTACCGGCGGAAAGACAGCTACTCTGTCTCCTTCTTTCATAGATTCGTTATAATCCAACTTTCTTATCCCGTTGATCATGACTATCATAATTTCTTTTTCTATAATCCCAATTTCATCCAATAAATTATCTATTGTCAGATCATTTTTTACTTCCAGCTTTTTTACCCCTCTGCTCTCTGAAGGAAGCAATCCCCTCAGATGAGCAAAAAGTCTCACTTCTATCTGAATATTTCCCATCTAATACTCCTAAAATTCTAATGTTTTATCTAATTCTTCATCTGTAAAATCAAATGTTACATTGTGAGGCCCAACTTTTTCCTCTTTAAAAAATTCAGGCAGCCTGTCTTGAGCTTTTGTTATTCCTGCTCTTTGATTGAATGCTTTCTCTAACTTTAATACTTCTTGTCCCCCTGCAAGGATCTGAGTAATATCAAAATTAGTGTTATATTTTGAATTTATCATATTGGCCACTTCAGGGAAAGCTGTTTCATCATCTAAGATAGGAAAAGCTACAAATATACAAAAACCTAAACTATCTAAAACTGCCGTTGCTATTTGAAGGTTCCTGGATAACTCCACCTGCCCGTCTTTTTTCAATGGGTCTACAACTCCACCCACACCTAATATATTTGATGTAACTGCATATCCTGCTGTATGATCTGCTCCCATTGGAGTAGTTGCATAGGTTACTCCCTGCCCCTTTACTGATCTTGGGTCATAAGCCGGAAGTGCCTGTCTTTTTACTACCGGCACCCTCTCTGTTCCAAATGCCTGCCCTGTAAATGCAGCACCATTACCTATAATTCTTCCAATAGGAGACCCCTTACCTATCTCTTCCAATAGTTTTATCGCACCTTTATCATCACCAAATTCTAAATACCCGCCTTCCATCGCAACTCCCACTGCAACACCGGTGTCTATAGTATCCACTCCAAAGTCATCACACATTTTGTCCATTTGAGCTATTGAATCCAGATCTTTTATATGACAATGAGCTCCGAATGCCCAGATAGTCTCATATTCAAATCCACCTGTCAGATAATCCCCTTTTTCATCGTTATACACCTGGGAACATCTCATAACACATCCAGGATGACACGCATGAGTTGTCTGTCCCTTTCTTTTTTGAATAGTTTCAAACATAGTTTCTCCACTGATGCTTTCTGCAAATTCAAACCTGCCGTTTCTAAAGTTATCTGTAGGCAGTCCTCCAGCTTCATTTAAAATATTTACAAGAACTGCCGTTCCATAGGTCGGCAGTCCTTGTCCCGATACAGGATGGGCTAATATTGATTTGGAGAAGTTTCTGGCAGCCGTTCTAAATGAATCTACATCATGGTATTCAACTTTGTTTTCCTTCCCGGGGTCAATAACTATAGCTTTTATTCCTTTGGATCCAAGAACTGCTCCAGTCCCTCCCCTTCCACAATGTCTTGTCGGTCTGCCTTCTGGATCTGTAACTGCAATTGATGCTGCAGTCAGTCTCATTTCCCCTGCCTGTCCCACTGACATTACAGTTATTTTTTCACCATATTTTTCTCTTAAAATATTTCCTACTTCATAGTTCCCGGTCATTTTTAAGTAACCGGCATCTTCTATTGTCACTCCTTCAGGAGTTATTTTTATAAGGTTTAATTCCTGATTTTTCGGTTTATTCTCTATAACAATTGCCTTATATCCTAATTTTGCCAAACTTTGAGCTGCTGTTCCCCCTGCATTTGATTCCTTTATTCCGCCGGTTAACGGGCTCTTCGTTCCTACACTGAGTCTTCCTGAACTTGGTGCCAAAGTCCCTGCAAAAAGACCCGGAGCTATTACTAACTTATTGTTCTTTCCAAGTGGATGTGACGTTGCATCAACCTCATCGGATATAATCCTGGATGTTAACCCTCTTCCGCCTAATCCTGCATATTCAGGTTTTACCTCTTCAAAACTAATGGTCTTGGTACTCATGTCAATTCTACAAATTTTCATAATACATTCCTCCTTATTTTGGTCTACTCCTTTCCAAATACGGGAGGAAATTCAGTTTCCCGAAAGACCCATTGGTGTCATTTCATAGATGTTAAATAAAACATCCTTAGAAATTTCCACTCGGAGATCACATTAATATAATAGACTTAATATTAAAGTATATAATACTTTCTTTTAATCTCAAACTTTGTTTTTGTTAACTCGACTTGTGCAAACTTTATTTCTTGTTGTCTAATTACCTAAAATAAACGATCATCCCTTTA
>JAUXGP010000010.1 GCA_030621995.1 Psychrilyobacter sp. | reverse complement strand
CCTTTTGAACACCCTCTCTTGCCTGTGGCACTCTCCCCCTCATTAGGGGGAAAGACCAACTTTAGGTTTCGCTTCGGTTTCTCCTTATGAGGGAGAAACCATAAGAAGGAAGAGGGGAAAGAGAAAGGAGGAAGAGTAAGGAGGAAAAAATGTCAATAACTGTAAAAACAAGGGAACAAATAGAAAAGATAAGAGAAGCCAACCAAATAATAGCCAGGCTGTATGAGGAGATCTTGCCGAGTAAGGTAGTTCCCGGAGTATCTACAATGGAATTAAATAATATAATAGAGGACTATATCAGGAGTCAGGGAGCTATCCCGGCTACCATAGGTGTAGGAGGACCGGCTAATGCTTACCCGGCAGGTTCTTGTATCTCCGTGAATGAAGCAGTGGTGCACGGAGTTCCGGGGAACAGAATATTGCAGGAGGGGGATATAGTAAGTATAGATACAGTGACCAACTTAGATGGTTATTTTGGGGATGCAGCTATAACTTTTCCTGTAGGAGAGATAGATGAAGAATCCAAAAGACTTTTAGAAGTGACTAAAAGATCCCTTGAGATTGGAATAGAGGAATGCTATGCAGGAAACAGATTAGGAGACTTAGGAAATGCCATAGAAACTTATGTTAAGAAAAATAAGTTTACAGTGGTAAGAGATTTCTGCGGCCATGGAGTAGGGCTGGCTATGCATGAAGATCCAATGATAACTAACTTTGGTAGAAAAGGCAGGGGGATAAAGATAGAGGAAGGAATGGTATTAGCTATCGAGCCTATGGTAAATGCAGGGTCATACAAGGTAGGAATCCTAGATGATGGCTGGACAGCGGTTACCAGAGATGGGAAAAGAAGTGCCCATTTTGAACATTCAGTGGCTATAATAGATGGGAAAGCAGTGATCTTGAGTAAGTTGGATAAGTAAGAAGCTATTATAGAACTCTCTCTTTTGTTCTCCCTCTTTAGTAAAGAGGGAGGTGGCCGAAGGCCGGAGGGAGTTCGGTAGAGGTAATTCGTGCCAGAAGAAAATAAGGGTGGAAGGAAAAATAAAATATAGACTTTTTGTGTAGCTTATGATATAATAATTCGGTATTAACAATAAGTTTCGAGGAGGAAGTATGGCGAAACAAGACGTAATAGAATTAGAAGGAGTAATACTTGAAACGTTACCTAATGCTATGTTTAAAGTAGAGTTAGAGAACGGACATGTGATCTTAGGACACATATCAGGAAAGATGAGAATGCATTACATTAGAATCTTACCTGGAGATAAGGTATTAGTTCAAGTTTCACCTTATGATTTATCAAGAGGTAGAATTGTTTACAGAAAAAAATAATTTTTTTGTGAGAGGAGGTTTCAAATGAAAGTAAGAGCATCAGTAAAGCCTATTTGCGATAAGTGTAAAGTCATTAAAAGACATGGAAAGATCAGAGTAATCTGTAAATCTAATCCAAAGCACAAGCAAGTTCAAGGGTAATTGAAAGCAACATACATTTGGAAAACGCGTACTGTAAAGATATGTTGACCTGTAGAGGCGATGCTTTTGGGTGAAAATTCGGAGTAAACAAAAGGCATATCGAAGAAAGTGTTTAGCTGGTTATTATACCAAGCGATATATAAAGTAAACGAGGAGGAAAATACGTGGCAAGAGTAGCAGGAGTAGATATCCCTAGAAATAAGAGAATCGTTATCGCATTAACTTATGTATTCGGAATCGGACAAACAACTTCAGAAAGAGTTTTAACAGAAGCTGGAATCAGTTTTGATATCAGAGTTAAAGATATGACTGAAGAAGAATTAAACAAGATCAGAGCTATAGTTGACGGGATCAAAGTTGAGGGTGACTTAAGAAAAGACATCAGACTTGATATCAAGAGATTATTAGACATCAGATGTTACAGAGGTTCTAGACATAGAGCAAACTTACCTGTAAGAGGGCAAAAGTCTAAAACAAATGCAAGAACTGTTAAAGGACCAAAGAAAGCACTTAAGAAATAATAATAAATCTAATTATATAGAAAATTTTAAGTAAGGAGGAGTTAACTTGGCTAAGAAAAGAGGCGCAGTTAAGACTAAGAAGAAATTAAAGAATATTCCTTTGGGAATAGCTCATATACATTCAACTTTTAACAACACTATCATCGCTATCACAGATACTGAAGGAAGAGTTGTAGCTTGGAAATCTGGAGGAACTTCAGGATTCAAGAATACTAAAAAAGGAACTCCATTCGCAGCTCAAATAGCAGCGGAAGAAGTAGCTAAAGCAGCTATGGAACATGGAATGAAAAAGGTAGAAGTAAGAGTGAAGGGACCTGGTTCTGGAAGAGAAGCTACTATCAGATCATTACAAGCAGCTGGATTAGAAGTATCAAAAATTGTTGATGCTACACCAGTTCCACATAATGGATGTAGACCACCTAAAAAGAGAAGAGTGTAGTTCACTTATTCAAAATTATTGTAGAAAAATATCAATTCTGATTATCGGAGTTAAATAAGAAATAAAGGAGGATATAGGTCAATGGCAATTAATAGACAGCCTGTATTAAAGAGATGTAGAGCTCTTGGATTAGATCCAATAGTTTTAGGTATAAATAAAAAATCAAACAGAGGTCCTAGACCAAACGCAAATCAAAAACCAACTGAATATGCTATTCAATTAAGAGAAAAGCAAAAAGCGAAATTCGTATATGCTGTAATGGAAAAGCAATTCAAAAAGTTATATGAAGAAGCTTCAAGAAAAGATGGAGTAACTGGTCTTAACTTAATTCAATATTTAGAGAGAAGATTAGAAAATGTAGTATACAGAATGGGGTTTGCTTCTACTAGAAGACAAGCTAGACAAGTTGTATCTCATGGACATGTTTCTGTAAATGGAAGAAAAGTAAATATCGCATCATACAGAGTTAAAGCTGGAGATGTTGTAGCAGTTATAGAAAATTCAAAAAATGTTGACATTATCAAGTCATCTTTAGAAGATGCTAACGCACCTGCTTGGATTGAATTAGATAAAGCTAACTTTGCTGGAAAAATCTTACAAAACCCTACAAAAGACGATATGGACTTCGAATTAAATGAAGCATTAATCGTAGAATTCTACTCAAGATAATAAGTTTTGAGAGCACAAAATTTTATGTAGGAGTGATTCAATGTTAAAGATCGAAAAATTAGCAAGAAATATAAACATTACAGAAGAAAAAACTAGTGAATTTAGTGGAAGCTATGTAGTGGAGCCATTATATAGAGGGTATGGAAATACGATTGGTAATGCTCTTAGAAGAGTGTTATTATCATCAATTCCAGGAACAGCTATTAAAGGTGTAAGAATTGACGGTGTTTTAAATGAATTTTCTACTATGGAAGGTGTTAAAGAAGCAGTAACTGATATTGTTCTTAATGTTAAGGAGATTATCGTTAAAGCTGATGAACCTGGTGAGAAAAAAATGACATTATCAATAGAAGGACCAAGAGTTGTGACAGCTGCTGACATCATTCCTGATGCTGGTATCGAAGTAATAAATCCTGATCATGTTATCTGTACAGTTACTACTGACAGAAAAGTGGATATGGAATTTATTGTTGATACTGGAGAAGGTTTTGTAGTTGCAGATGAAATCGACAATACAGATTGGTCTGTAGAGTATATCGCAGTTGATGCAATATATACTCCAATCAAAAAAGTTTCTTACTCTGTAGAAGATACTATGGTAGGAAGACAAACTGATTTTGATAAATTAACATTAAATGTTGCAACTGATGGAAGTGTTGAAATCAGAGATGCAATTTCATATGCAGTTGAACTTTTAAGTTTTTGTTTTAATCCATTCTTAGAGATTGGTGACAGAATGGATAGCTTAAGAGATCAAGATGAAGAAGAATTAAATGATGAGCCTGCAGCAGCTGTTGTTGAAAACAATGTAGCAGGAACTAAAATTGAGGAGTTAGATCTTACTGTAAGATCATTCAATTGTCTTAAAAAGGCTGGAATTGAAGACGTTGGTCAACTTTCTGAGATGGGATTAACTGAATTGTTAAAGATCAAAAACTTAGGAAGAAAATCATTGGATGAAATTTTGGACAAGATGAGAGAATTAGGTTTTGACTTACAGGGTAACAATACCTCTAATTAATTTTATAAGCAAAGGAGGCTAGCTTAAAAATGAATCATAATAAATCATATAGAAAGTTAGGTAGAAGATCGGACCATAGAAAAGCTATGTTAATGAACTTAACTATCTCTTTAATAAATGAAGAAAGAATAGAAACAACTGTAACTAGAGCAAAGGAATTAAGAAAGTTTGCTGAAAGAATGGTTACTTTAGGTAAAAAAGGAGACTTAGCGTCAAGAAGAAGAGCACTTGCATTCTTAAGAGACAAAGATACTGTAGCAAAGTTATTTGCTGAAGTAGCTCCTAAGTATACTGAAAGAAAAGGTGGATATACTAGAATTATGAAAACTGGTATCAGAAGAGGAGACTCTTCACCAATGGCAATAATCGAATTAGTATAAGCTGATTTTAAATAGCCAGATCACTATGTGATCTGGCTATTTTTTTTTACCCTCTCCTTTTTATGTTTCTCCCTCAAAGGGAGAAACAAAGTAGAAATGAAAGTATTTTTTATATAGGGGAAATAAGAGAATAAAAAAAGGTAGAAATCAATTAAGATTTCTACCTTTTTTATTTACCCTAAAACTTTCACCACTTTCTCCCGGTTGACGAGTACGAAAAAATTATATTTAGTAAATATGATTTTTACGATGTCAAGGGAGAGAGAAAAGAAGAGAGAGGGGGTTATTTCTTTGAAAATTTCTGGTTCACTATAAGGGCTCCAAATACACATCCCATCCCAATAAAGGAAATAAGATTGGGAGATTCATTGGGTAAGATACTCCAGCTGATGATGGCTCCCGAAACAGGAATAAAAAACTTAAACATATTCAATTCCGATACCTTTACTCCGTCTACCTGAATTAAGAAAAACCAGATAGAGAAGGCTGCTGCCGATACAAGTGCCAGCCAGATTAAAGCTATATAAAAATTAACCGGCTGGTTCAATTGGATCTTCCCTTCAAAAACTCTTCCCATTCCCAAGAGGATAAGTCCGCCCCATAACATCTGGTTGGTAGTTAAAAATACCCCTGAAATACCTTTTTTCATCTGGGCAACTTTGATATTTGCAAAACTGGTCAGCGCTGAATTAGTCAGGAGTAAGAGGATTCCAAAGATCTCTTTTTGACCAACCGGTGTAAGAGGTTTGGAATTGACCATAATAACAACAATCCCCATCAATCCCAGTAATATACTCAACCCTTTATATCTGTCCATCCTATCATCAGCCATGGTGAAATGTGTCATAACAGCAGTGATAAGCGGCCCCGATCCGATAACGATAGCAGCAGTAGCTCCTCCTACATAACTCATAGCTATATAATAAAGTGCATAACCTACAGCAGTATTTAGAAGAACAACATATGTGATTACCTTTCTATGGAGGAGAATCTGACTAAAACTATCCCTCTTCCAGGCAAATGGTATCAAGAGGAGCCCTGCTAAAGTAAATCGAAGACCGGCAAATGTAAATGGTTTTGGCATATATTCAAATCCGATCTTGACCCCTGCAAATGCAGTGGACCAGAGTAGGCAGGCCAGTATTGCCAGCCCTGTTATATATTTCTTTTGTAATTTCATAAAATACTCCTATAACTCATCCTTCTTATAGTTGCCCTTTATAAAAGGGTAACTAAAGCTAAAATGTTAAGCAATAGTTTGCTCTTTTTTTAAGAGTAAACGACAACAAGGAAAGAGTTCTTTATTTTCTATTAAATTTTTCTATAACCCTGTCGATACTCTTGGCAGTAATCATAGATTTAGCAGCTTTAGATGCAGTTTCTATGAGAGGCTCAATCTCCTCAACTCTGTCTTTTTTACTGAATGTATCTAAAACAAAGTTTACAACTTCCTCAGTTCTCTTAGGTTTACCGATACCGCATTTTATCCTGATAAACTCTTCACCCAGATGGGAAATTATAGATTTTACTCCATTGTGTCCGCCGGCTCTTCCTTTTCTTTTTATCTTAATTTTCCCCAATGTAATATCCATATCATCATAGATAACTATCAGATCTTCAATGGGATCCAGCTTATAAAATTTTACAACTTCTCTGATAGAATCGCCGCTGAGATTCATAAATGTCATGGGTTTCAATAAAAATACCTTCTCTCCATCGACAACAGCTTCTCCAATATCTCCATTGAATTTATCCCTGAAATTAGTAACTCCTAATTCTTCAGCCAAATAATCGATCACATCAAATCCTATATTGTGCCTTGTCTTATCATACTTATCTCCGGGATTACCCAGTCCTACTATTAATTTCATGCTTTTTTTCTCCTTATCTTAAAATTTATTCTTTGTGTTTAATTCGTGTTGATTTGTGTAATCTGTGACTAAAGTTTTTGATCTTAACTCTTCATTTTTAATTATTAATTATTCTGCCAGTCCACTTGCAAAATAAACCTTCATCTCTTTTAAAAATTCGCCTTTATCTGTAATATTTTTTGTAAAGAAAAATTCGATGCCCATATAATGAGCTATTCCTAATAATACTGATGATATTATCCTCTTTTCCTCAAAGGTGTAGGAGAGATCTTTCATGGTTTTTATATACAGATCATCCAGGGAATTATTATAATCCACAACCATATCTTCAGCTATAAATTCCGATCTTCTCAAAAGCTCATATTTATGGGGAGATCTCCCATAAAATTCCAACAACAGATAGAGGAAAAGTATATGAGTTTCATTTTGAGAGAAATCATCACAAATATTATCCTTTAGGAAACAAAGGGTTGTTCTCTTTAAATTTTCCACAATTTCCCGTAGAAAAACTTCTTTGTTTTCATAGAAATGATAAAAACTGCCTACACCTATCTGGGCTTCTCCGGCAATATCATTTATAGTAACCTTATAATAATTTGTCTCGCCAAAAAGTTTTTCTCCGACCTCTAAAAGTTTATGTTTTTTATTCCCGCTATTGAATAAAACCCTCAAATAAAAATCCATGTCTGCAAAACTTTCTACTTCTAGATCACTCCTGTTAAAAAATCCATGGAGGAGGATATGAGCTAAAATTTTTTCATCTATATCAATGCCTCTTTTTACAAAATTAACATTGATATACCTTATTCCTGACATTATAAAGAGGTATTCCAATTCCTCTAATTCTCTTCCATAGACAACTTTTAATGCCTCTAGATAAACACTACGGAGTTTCTGTTCATATTCGATAAATTTATACTGTCCCTCTCGGTACACCCTGATAAGGGGGAATTCTTTCACAGTTATATCGAAATTTAGAAGGATAAAACTCTCCATTCTGGCACGGAGGTCTTTCCCCTCTATATTTTTAAACTGTTCCTCGATCCTGTTGCTGGTTTCATCCAAAAGATATGTAAATAACTCCTCCTTATTTCTGAAGTAGTTATATATTATACCATTTGAAATCTGTGCATTTTTACAGATTTGAGCTATCGAAACTTTTCCATATGAATCTTTTGAAAAAAGATCAATGGCTGAATCTATAATTTTCTGTTTGGTTTTTTTTTTCATATTTTTTTTCTCCATAGATATAAGAATTTTTATATTATAAAATCAACTCTATTATAACACGAAAGAAAAGACCATAAACAATTAATTTTGTCCATGGCCTTTTTTCTCTATAAGTGGTTGACTATGCTTTTTTTTCAGCTAATTTACTGATTTCATTGTTTAAAAGTGGTAAGATCTTATTTACATCTCCCACGATACCAAGATCTGCCGTATTGAATATAGGAGCTCCCTTGTCTTTATTTATAGCTATGATATATTCAGATTCCTCCATCCCGGCAATATGCTGGATAGCTCCAGAAATTCCAAGGGCAAAATAGATATCCGGTCTGACAGTCTTTCCAGTCTGCCCTACCTGTCTGTCATGATGCATAACCCCTGCATCTACCATAGCACGAGAGGTAGAAACTGTAGCACCAATATTATCAGCTAATTTTTCTAAATTTTTAAAGTTTTCAGCTGTTCCAACTCCACGACCACCTGAAACTAAGATATTAGCATCCTCTATCTTAACCATTTGCTTACCTTCTTTTACTTCTTCAACTAACCTTACTTTAAATTTACTGTCATCAAAATTCACACCAAATTCTATGATTTCACCGGTTCTGGCACTGTCCGCCGCTAATTTTTGCATCACTCCAGGTCTTACACTGGACATCTGTGGTCTGTGATCCGGACAAACTATAGTAGCCATTAAGTTTCCACCAAAGGCAGGTCGTGTCATAAGCAGTTCCCTTTCTTCAGATATTTCAAGAGAAGTACAGTCTGCTGTAAGCCCTGTAGCCAATCTGGCAGATACTCTGGGAGCCAGATCTCTTCCTGTAGAAGTGGCACCAATTAATATTATATTTGGTTTTTCAAATTCCGAGATAGCTGTAAGTGCCTGAGCATATGGCTCAGTGAGATATTTATCCAATCTAGAATCATCTACATAGATTACTCTGTCTGCTCCATGTGAGATAAGATTTTGACATTGATCTTTAATCCCGTCTCCTAAAAATACTGCTACCAGCTCCTCTTCCAAGGTATCTGCCAGCCCTCTGCCTCTGCCCAATAATTCAAGGGAAACATTTTGAATTTCCCTGGATTTTTGTTCTATAAATACATATACTCCCTTATATTCATTTAAATTCATAACTCCCCCTACCTAAATAATAAAATTTTCTTTTAATTTATCTACAATTATCGTAACAGCTTCCTGTGGTGAAACTTCATGTATCTTACCTGCTGTTTTTGCACCCTTGGTAAATGATTTTTTTACCTTTGTAGGAGAACCTGAAAGCCCGAGAACCTCTAGATCGATATCGATCATACTGGTATCCCAAACTTCTATTTTTTTCTCTCTGACAGCCTCTATTATCTTAGATACCGACATATATCTCGGGTTATTGGCTTCCGATAGTATAGTCAGAACACAAGGAGTTTCTGCTTCTAATACTTGATACCCGTCTTCCACTCCCCTTTTAACTCTAATTAAATTTTCTCCTGCGATATTCATCTCTTTTACATATGACATTTGAGGCAACCCCAAGTGTTCCGCTAGTTGTGGACCTACTTGTGCTGTATCTCCATCGATAGCCTGTCTTCCTGTGATTACTACATCAAAGTCTAATTTTCTCAATGCTCCTGCTAAGGCATTTGAAGTTGCCAATGAATCTGCACCTGCAAATTTTCTATCTGTTAATAATATTCCCTTGTCCACACCCATTGCAAAAGCTTCCTTTAGAACTTGCTCTGCTTGAGGAGGTCCCATTGTAATTGCTGTGATATGTGCTCCGTGCAGATCTTTTAATTTTAGAGCTTCCTCTAAACCAGCCTTATCATCTGGATTTATAATACTGGGAACACCATCCCTGATCAATGTTCCCTTGATTGGATCTAATCTGATTTCTGTGGTATCAGGCACCTGTTTTATACAAACTACTATATTCATAAAATCCCCCATCTTTATATTTTATTATTTCAATAAACTTCCTGCTATTACCATTTTTTGAACTTCAGAAGTTCCCTCATAGATCTCTGTGATCTTGGCA
This sequence comes from Psychrilyobacter sp., assembly GCA_030621995.1. GTDB lineage: Bacteria > Fusobacteriota > Fusobacteriia > Fusobacteriales > Fusobacteriaceae > Psychrilyobacter. The sequence goes on along the minus strand of JAUXGP010000010.1, from coordinate 5,198 downwards.
TCCCTCATCATTCTTTCTACAGGATAATCTCTTGTATATCCATATCCACCATGAAGCTGAACAGCCTTTGTAGTGACTTCCATAGCTGTTTCAGATGCAAATAATTTTGCCATGGCAGCTTCTACAGAATATCTTTCTTTTTTATCTTTCTTAGCGGCAGCTTTTCTAACCAATAATCTGGAAGCTTCTACCTTTGTATCCATATCAGCCAGTTGAAATTGTGTATTTTGGAATTTAGAAAGTGTTCTTCCGAATTGAGCTCTCTCTTTTACATATTTCACAGTTTCATCCAAGGCACCTTGAGCAATTCCAAGAGCTTGAGAAGCTATCCCAATACGTCCACCATCAAGTGTCATCATAGCAATCTTAAATCCTTTCCCGACAGCTCCCAATATATTTTCTTTTGGGATTCTGCAATCTTCGAAGATAAGCTCACAGGTAGCTGATGCTTTAATACCTAATTTTTTTTCTTTTTTCCCTATGCTGAATCCTTTTCTGTCTGCTTCTACAATAAATGCTGTAATTCCCTTTAATCCCTTGGATTTATCGGTCATAGCAAATATTATATATACGTGAGCATATCCTGCATTGGTTATAAATATTTTAGAACCGTTGAGTACCCATTCATTGGTATTTTCATCTAAATATGCTGTAGTCTGCTGCCCGGATGCATCGGTACCTGCATTAGGCTCAGTAAGACCAAATGCTCCTAACCATTCCCCGCTGCACATCTTAGGTAAAAATTGTTGTTTTTGTTCTTCTGTACCAAATTCATAGATAGGAGCCATTCCAAGGGATGTATGTGCTGATATAATTACCCCTGTAGTTGCACAAGCTTTGGAAAGTTCCTCCACTACCATGGAATACATAAGGTTGTCTCCACCTTCACCGCCGTATTTTTTATCGATAGGAATCCCGAATAAGCCTAATTTAGCCATTTTTTTCACAGTTTCCACAGGGAACCTTTCCTCTTCATCGATCTCACCAGCTATAGGTTTAACTTCCTTCTCCGTGAATTCACTGATCATCTTCTCCAATATTTTATATTCTTCATTCAATCCAAAATTCAATTTATACCCCCCTTTTGTTACAAAAAGTTACTTTTTTCACTTTATTGTATAAAAAATTATTTCTTACTAAGTTTATATAACTTTTTTACCTGACTGTCAATAGTTTTTTTAAAATTTTCATATTTTTTTGAATAATCACTCACTAAAATATAAAGCATTATTTTTTTGATGTGAAGTTGTTTTTTACAAAGAACAGCTTATATTGTAAGGGAAGAAAGTTATTTATAGATTTTTAACTTAGAAAAACATACTTTTTTTATGCTCTTATTATTGACTAACACAGATATTAATGGTAATATTTTATCGTTAATTGAATTGGTTCTCAAAAAAATGAGGAAGTATATAAAAAATATGCCTGTATAGATCGGTAAAAGAAAAAAGTATTGTAAAATGTTTATAAAATGGAGAAATTATAGTATATATTAATAGTGAAGAAAAATTAAAAAAGGGGGCAGAAAATGAGATTAGAAGGAAAAGTGTGTGTAGTAACAGGGGGAGCTAATGGAATAGGTGCTGAGATGTCAAAATTATTTGCTAAAAATGGAGCAAAGGTAATAGCGGCAGATATGGGAGATTTGGCTTATACAGCAGAAAATGTAGAGGGATATAAACTCAATGTGACAGATCCGGAAGCTTGTGAGGCATTTTTTAATTTTGTAGTGGAAAAATATGGGAAGATAGATGTTCTGGTAAACAATGCAGGGATAACCAGGGATGCACTTACTCATAAGATAACAGATGACATGTGGAATATGGTAATAGATGTTAATTTAAAAGGTGTATTTAATCTGACTAAATTTGTAGGACCTCATATGATGACTATAGGGGCAGGATCTATCATCAATATATCATCGGTAGTAGGAGAATATGGAAATGTGGGACAGGCTAACTACGCGGCTACTAAAGCAGGAGTTATTGGGCTCACTAAAACTTGGGCAAAGGAATTCGCTAGAAAGGGTGCAGCAGTCAGGGTAAATGCCATAGCACCAGGTTATGTAATGACTGATATTTTAAAGACCGTTCCACAAGACTTATTGGATAAATTTGCTAAAAAGACAATGTTGGGCAGATTGGGACAGCCGGAAGAGATAGCAGCGGTAGCATTATTTTTAGCCAGTAATGATGCGAGTTATGTAACAGGACACACACTCAGCACAAATGGTGGAATGAGACTGTAAAAAAAAACTACATATAGTTACTTAATTCACTTATGTGAAGTGGTTTTTAAAAGGGGTGTTGAAATGTCAAAGGTATATATAGTTTCTGCTAAGAGAACTGCAGTAGGTGGATTTATGGGAAGTTTAAGTAAGGTGAAAGCAGCAAAATTAGGCGGGGCAGTCATAAGAAATATAATTGAACAAACTAAGATAGACCCTAAAAATATAGATGAAGTAATTTTGGGGAATGTACTTTCAGCAGGACAGGGGCAGGGAGTGGGAAGACAGGCTGCCCTGGATGGAGGAGTTCCGGTTGAGGTCCCGGCATACACAGTTAATATAATCTGTGGAAGCGGGATGAAGACTCTGATGCTGGCGTATAATGCTATAAAATCTGGAGAAGCTAACCTGATAATGGCCGGAGGAGTGGAATCCATGTCTACAGCACCATACTTGATCCCCGGGTCTACCAGATCCGGTCATAGAATGGGAGACTTTAAAACTGTAGATCATATGGTTTTTGATGCTCTTACAGATGCTTTTGAAGGATATCATATGGGAGTTACGGCTGAAAATATAGCCGAGAAATACAATTTATCTAAAGAATCTCAAGATGCCTTTGCCATGGAATCCCAGAGGAGAGCAATAGCTGCCGTAGACAGCGGTAGATTTAAAGATGAGATAGTACCTATAGAGGTAAGATCTCGAAGGGAAACTGTGATTTTTGATACCGATGAATATCCAAATAGAAAAACAAGTTTAGAAAAATTAGGAAAGCTGAAAACTATTTTTAAAAAAGATGGAACAGTCACAGCAGGAAATGCTTCTGGAATAAATGATGGGGCAAGTGTAATGCTGGTGGCTTCTGAGGAAGCGGTAAGAAAATATGATCTGACTCCCCTGGTGGAAATAGTAGCCACTGGACAGGGGGGAGTAGATCCATCTATCATGGGAATGGGACCAGTTCCTGCCATCAAAAATGCTTTGGAGAAAGCTGAGATGACATTAAAAGAGATGGAGTTATTGGAATTAAACGAAGCCTTTGCAGCACAATCTCTCGGAGTAATGACAGAGCTGGCTGACCAACATGATGTGACTCTGGATTGGTTTACTGATAAAACCAATTTAAATGGAGGAGCTATAGCCTTGGGACACCCTGTAGGAGCCAGCGGAAACAGGATTACCACGACTCTTATCCATGAGATGAAAAAAAGTGGAGTAAATTTTGGGCTGGCATCCCTCTGTATTGGAGGAGGAATGGGAACAGCAGTAATTTTAAAGAATATAAAATAAAAAAATTAATTAAAAAAAGGAGTCAGCAAAATAATTTTGCCAACTCCTTTTTTATTGTATAGGAAATTATAAAACCGAATCTTGCAACAATTGCATAACAAAAATGGTATTAAGATTTAGAAATTTAATTAAAAATGATGAACTATCAAAAAAGTTGCATAAAAAAAGGACTTAAAAAATTAAGTTAGAATAATATATTCAATTTTTTAAATCTATGGATAATAAAAATCACCATATTTTTTGTGATGAAATGAAGTTAGTTTCATTTCTATAGAACAATGCGGACAAATTAAAGGGTCTTTACCATAAAGCTTTAAAATACGTTCTCGCCATGTTAAAAGATAATTATTTATGATGGATTTTTTAAAAAATGATTTAATTTTATCTTTAAGAGTTCCTTTAATATTTCGAGCGTAAAAGCCGTATCTTCTAATAGCTTTAAATCCTTTGGGGTTAATATGTAAAATGAGTCTACCAATGAATTTAAACAACGGAAGTGTAAGAAATATTTTTTCTTTAGTAGCGACATCAATATACCAAAATGTAACTTCATTGTTTTCAAATTTAGTAATTCTGTATTCAGCAATAGCAGGTCTCATTAGATAACGTCCGATATATTTTAAAATTTGAGGATTATTATCTAAAATATCACCTTTTAAATTAATGAAAAAGTCTTTTTTGTAACAAAGAGAAATGATGTTCTTGGTTTTTTTACATTTAGGGTATGCTTTAGAAATACTTCTAAGGACAAGATATTTCCAAGAGTTATTAAAAAATTTAGGTGGGAAAAAATCAAGTTTTTTCCATGCGAGGTTCTTCTTAAAACCACCAAGAGAAAGAATAATATGAAAATGTGGATGGAAAGAAGAGTCCCGGCTAAAAGTATGGATAGCAACGATAAGCCCAAAATTGTGAATGTCATGTTTCTTAAACCAATTTTTAAAGAGAGTTTTAATGTGATCAGAAAAAGTAGAGAGTAAATCTCTTTTAATGAGAGGGTAGTTCCATATTTCTTTAGGAAGAGTAAAGATAATATGTTTATGTTTTTGATCAATAAGTTGAGAAGAAAGTTTATGAGCCCATTTTTCAGCATAAATTTTACCGCATGAAGAACAGAATTTAGACTTACAAGTAACAGGTCTATAAGTAAAGTGAGAACAATTAGGGCATGAAAAAATGGCTTTAGCAAAAGAAAATTTCCGACAATTTTTAGAGGCGAGAAGAGTAGTTTTGATAAAGTGAAGGTAAGTTTTAGGGAAATGCGAAAAAAACTGTGAAGAATGCTTAAAAAAAGCTTTTAGGTTTTCATTGGTAAGAATATCTTTAAGAGTAATAGTAGTCATAATAGTTATTATACCAAAAAACCCCCAAGATGGGGGCAGGGGGTTGAACAAGCGTTAGCTTTTTTTTAAGTATATATAGGTATTTTTAGAAATTAAGCGGGGCTAATCTATATGTTTCTCTGACTGCGTCCCCTTCAATTACTAATTTTAAATTTGTCATCTCTATTACTTTCCCTGCTATTACTTTTTCATTTCCCTTTAAACTTTTTACAATAAATGCCCCATTTTCTTTTTTGAAAGAAACCATATTTTCCATAATCACCTTTGTCTCATTTAAATTTTTAAATAATAATTTCATTCTAATCCCTCCTATTATATTTCGAATAAATACTATT
>JAUXGP010000038.1 GCA_030621995.1 Psychrilyobacter sp. | reverse complement strand
TTACCTGGTTTTAGGTAGACTCCTTCTTTTTAAAGAAATAGAATGAAAAATTAATTTCTAGGAGGTCTTGGGATGGAGAAAATTATAATTATACACTCATTGGATGAAAATAAGTTTTTTGCCATGAATGGTGAGGTCAAGGTAGGTCATTTAGGCTATGAACTAGAAGATAAGATTATATATATCAATAGTACCTATGTAGATCCCGAATATAGAAATGGATTTTTAGGTAAAAGATTGGTAGATCAGTGTATAAAATATGCCATAGAAGAAAATTTTAAAATTTCTCCAAGATGCTCTTTTGCGGTAGAGCTATTTAGGAGGATAAAAAAATATGATGATGTAAAGGTTATTTAGATAAATAATCTTAATAGAAAAAAGGTAAATGAATCAGATATCTCCCATAATAAATTTGAATGAATTTAAGGAAGAGAAAAGACATACAAATTTCAAAATAATGCCAAAATAGAATTAAATTAAAGGATAGTCCTATAAAAATTGTACTTTTTACGAAGAAAATGAATTATAACCCTTGAAAAAAATGAAAATAGGTTATATACTGAAAGGGTGAAATGTGAAAAAAAGTTAATAGATTAAATAATTAAATATAAGGGGTGTTTTAAATGTTACAGGATAAGATATTAGATTATAAAGATGATGTAGTAAAATCAATACAAGAGGCTATCAGAATTAAGAGTGTGGAGGAAGCTCCATTACCTGGAATGCCGTTTGGAGAAGGTCCTGCCAAAGCCTTGGCACATTTTTTAGAACTAGGAGAAAAATTAGGCTTTGAATCAACTAATTTTGATAACTATGCAGGACATATTGACTTTGGAGATGGTGAAGAAACTCTGGCTATCCTTGGCCATGTAGATGTAGTTCCTGAAGGTGACGGATGGGATCACGATCCATATGGTGGAGTTATTGCTGATGGTAAGATCTACGGTAGGGGAACTTTAGACGACAAAGGACCTATGATCATGTGTATGTACGCTATGAAGGCATTAAAAGATTCAGGTATAAAGTTAGATAAGAAAATCAGAATGATTTTAGGAGCCAATGAAGAAACTAACTGGGGATGTATGGATCACTATTTTGGTACTCTAAAGATGCCTCAGCCAACGTTAGCATTTACTCCTGACTCTAGTTTTCCAGTAACATTTGCAGAAAAAGGAATTATGCAGGTGACTATGACTAAAAATATCGATACTAAAAACATAACTATCGAAGGTGGAAAAGCATTTAACTCAGTAGCAGAAAGCTGTGAAGCTGTATTGGGAGCTGAAGTTTTAACCATTTTAGAAGATAAAATAAAGGCATACAACGATAAAAGTGAATATAAGATGGAAATATCCGGAGATAAGTTAACTTCATTTGGTAAATCATCTCATGGAGCCAGACCACAGAGTGGATATAATGCTATATCTGCATTGATGGGAACTTTAGAAGGGGTGGATTTAGGTGAGATCTCTGAATTTGTAACTTTCTACAACTCTAAGATAGGGATGGAATATAATGGTGTTTCTATGGGAATTGGATTTGAAGATGCCGACTCTGGAAAATTAAGTTTAAACATCGGAAAATTATCTATCAAAGATAATAAGATCGAGTTAAGTATTGACATCAGATATCCTGTAACAACTAAAAAAGAAGCTGTCTTAGAAGGATTAGGAAAAGCTGCAGCAGAAAATAACTTTGAACTAACTATAAAGAGTGAAACTAATGCACTTTATTCTCCTAAAGACACAGTCTTAGTAAAAACACTTATGGATGTATACAAGGAGATCACAGGAGATGTAGATGCAGAACCAGTAGCTATAGGTGGCGGAACATATGCAAGAGCTGTAGACAATGGTGTAGCTTTTGGAGCATTATTACATGATCAAGAGGACAATATGCATCAAAAAAATGAGTATTTGGAGATCAATAAGTTAGATACATTGTTAAAAATCTATGTAGAAGCTATCTATAGATTAGCTAAATAAAAAATCATTAAAAAAAATTAATTTTTTTACAATATTTAGTTGTATTTCACAATAAAAAATGATATTATATCTGTAATATAATAATGATCAAAGGGGAGTAACCGGCTCAATAGAGCAGGTAGGTTCAACATGCATGGCCCTAGGCCTGGACCTATCGATATACTACAGTATATGGTGAGACTTTTGTTAGAATTTTTTTCTAGCAAAAGTCTCTTTTTTTATTTTGATCTATAAAAAAGGAGGAATAAATATGGTTTATTTAATGTTATTTTTTATTATTGCTTGTGGGATGGTTTTTTTCGCTAAGAGGCTCACTCTTTCAGGGGATAACCTGGGGAAATCTCTGGGGATGGAGTCCTCGTGGGTAGGAGTGGTTTTACTGGCATCTATCACATCTTTACCGGAGTTAGTCACTGGGATCACTTCTACTAATCTGGGAAATCAAACTATGGCTATAGCTAACATTTTTGGAAGTAATACTTTCAACATCTTTATAATTTTTATTCTGGATGTTATTATCTTAAGAAAATTTATTTTTATTAAAAATATAGACAGAAGGGAGGGATTGAAGTTATCTCTTATAACTCTAATTTTAACCACATCATTTATAGCTGGATCACTATTCAGCTCATTGGATATCCTTGGACAGAGTCCATTTATAGTTTTAATATTTTTAGGATATCTTTTCTTTATGAAAACTCAAGGTGGAGAGAAAGAAGAAAAAAAGAAAATCGATTATAAACTGGTAAAGAAACCCTTAAAGGTATTTTTAATAGATTCTATGGGAGTAGTTGTTTTAGGATATTTTTTATCACAAACTGCAGATAGATTAGCGGTTTCCCCTATAATGGGCATTGTCTTAGGACAGTCAATAATCGGCGGATTTTTACTGGCTGTCTCCACCTCCCTTCCAGAGTTAATTGTTTCTGTAGAGGCTGTAAAAAAAGGCGATTTTCAGATGGCAATGGGAAATATCTTAGGAAGTAATCTATTTAATTTAGGTACTCTTATCTTAATTGATATTTTATCTAAAGGCAGCCTCTATACTCACATAGGCGACTTTAATCTGTTTATTACGGGATCTGCTGTTCTTATACAGGGAATTTTTATGGTTAGTTTATATTATAGAAAGGAAAAATTATCCTTTTTATTGATAGGCGGATATTTATTTTCTCTGATTATCTCAATTTAGAATAACTTTCCACTTAAAATTCTATATTTTCGCCTATAAATCTATTTTTATTACCATTAATCTATTGATATTGACCGTAATAAAAGCTATACTTGTTATAACGTATAGATTAAAATAATTTGAACAAATAAAAGGAGGAGAGAGAATGAAAAAAAATAAAAAACATATAATAGCAGACCTTACCCTTGTTATTGTAGCTGTCATATGGGGATCTGGATTTACAGCTTCTAAGATGGCATTGGACAGCGGATTGGGACCATTTTATATGATGGCCTTCAGATTCCTGATTGCAGCAGTTATTATGGGTCTTGTTTTCTATAAACGAATAAAGAAAATTGAGAAAAAAGACCTTATAGCAGGATCTGTTGTTGGTTTTTTCCTCTTCTTTGCCTTCGCTACCCAAACGGTGGGACTGCAGTTTACAACAGCTTCTAAAAATGCATTTTTAACAGGTACCAACGTAGTCATGGTTCCCTTTATCTTTTGGGGAATAACAAAGATCAAACCCGATATATGGTCACTCTTTGCAGCTGTAATGTGTTTTTTAGGTATAGGTTTCCTTTCCTTCGACGGGAACTTCTCCCTCGGGTTTGGAGATACTCTATCTCTCATATGTGCCGTTGGTTTTGCCTGCCATATCAGTCTGACCGGGTACTACAGCAAGAAAGTCGATACTACCCTCCTAACGTTTATTCAGATGGCTGTAGCCGCTATCCTATCCTTTGTATCCGGTTTCTTCTTTGAAACCCTTCCTGCAGAGATTGGGACTACTGGTATTATGGCTGTAATCTATCTGGGAATTTTCAGTACTATGCTCGCGTTTTTCCTTCAGACCGCAGCACAAAAACATACTACCGCATCTAGAACAGCTATTATCTTATCTACAGAGGCACTCTTTGGGACACTTTTTTCCATTCTTCTCCTGGGTGAGATTCTGACATTTAAGATGATTATAGGAGGAGCAGCTATCTTTATGGCTATTATCACTGCTGAAACGAAATGGGAATTTTTGAAAAAAAAGAAACATGATGCTGCATCACGTTCTAAAAATTAAGAGTTTCAAAAACTAAAAAATCTGACTGTGGAAAATTTCCACAGTCAGATTTTTTTTAACCTTCTATATTTTCATCTTCCTGATCGATTACAGGAGGAGTATAGTTTTTGTATTCTTCCAAAGCTTCATCTAAATATTCAGCTAATTCTTCTCTCCCTTTATGAGACAGGGCAGAATAAAATAATACATCACTATTTTTAAATTCTATCTTCTTTCTGATATCCTTCAATTGCTTAAATTTTTCATTGTTAGACATCTTGTCCACCTTGGTAAAGATAATCTTGTATGGTACGTCATAGTAATCCAACCATTCCAGCATCTCTAGGTCTTCTTTACTCGGTACCCTTCTGATATCCAGTAGTACGAATACTAATTTGCTTCTTTTAGAAGCTAAGTATCTTTCCATGGTATTTCCCCAAGCTAGTTTTACAGCCTTTGGAACTTTGGCAAATCCATACCCAGGCAGATCCACTAAATAAGTATCATTATTTATGATGAAATAGTTTATCAGTTGAGTTCTTCCTGGTGTCTTTGATGTTCTAGCTATTTTTTTTCTGTTTGTTAAGCTGTTTATCAGGGATGATTTCCCTACATTTGATCTGCCTACAAAGGCAAATTCTATGTTATTTATTGGTTCTGGATAATCAGCTTCAAACACTGCCGATTTAACAAAATCCGATCTTTTTATTTCCATTTTTTCCTCCTTGTACGGACTGCCTTCACACCCCAGGTCGGGCATGAGGTCTATCCTAAGGTAGCCACTAGAGCTACCTCTACAAATTCTAAATCTTTTTATTTAATCACAGATTCTTTAGATTAGTTCAGATTTTTAATCTGTGTAAATTTGTGTAATCCGTAACTAAGATTTCCCTTTATTTAATATAATTTACTCTATTTTCTTTTCTTGCATGCGGCTTTGGATTTCCTTCTAATGATGAATAACCTAAAGTTACAGCATATTGTACTTCGTATCCTTCAGGAACTCCAATCTCTTCATTCCTTTGTTCTTTCTCTTCACCTTTAAAATATTCAACTACCAGACCTATCCAGCAAGATGAAACCCCTAATGATTCAGCAGCTAATAACATATTTTGTGTAGCAGCACCTAAATCCGCTTCCATAGAGTAAGCTCCCTCTTTTTTACCTGATACAACTATTACTGTAGGAGCATCATATAAGATATGAAAACTTTCATTTCTTGCCATCCTTCTAAATAGAGGTGTTTCACAATCTTTTAACGCTTCCTTTGTTCCTGCACTTATTTGATCTATTACCTCTTTATTCTGTAAAACAGTAAAATGCCATGATTGAGCATTATGACCACTAGGAGCATAGAGCCCTGCTTCGATAATAGCTTCAATTTTTTCTTGTTCTATTTGTTTTTCTTTATATTTTCTGATAGATCTACGTTTTTTTATATTTTCTAATACTAAATTCATACTGTCTCCCTTCCTTTAACTTCAAATATTACTTTTCAAATGCTATTTTTTTGACATCTTCATAAGTTTTTGCAAAGTGAATAGTCATATCTTTTTTTACTTCCTTAGGCAGTTCATCTACATCAGATTCATTGTCTAGTGGTAATATTACCTCGTGGATTCCAATTCTATGTGCCCCGATTACCTTTTCCTTGATTCCTCCCACTGCTAATACTTCTCCAGTGATGGTAATCTCTCCAGTCATAGCTATATCTTGTCTTATTTTCCTCTTAGTCAATACTGAGATTAAAGCTGTAGTTATAGTCACACCTGCTGATGGACCGTCTTTTGGTACAGCTCCTTCCGGGAAATGAAGATGGACATCTGTAGTTTCATTAAAATTCTCGTCTATTTCTAAATCACCAGCAATTGATCTGACGTAGGAGTAAGCAACGTGTGCCGATTCCTTCATTACATCTCCTAATTTACCGGTTAACAGGATCTTACCCTTACCCTTCATAGATACCGATTGCACCTCCAATGTAGTCCCTCCTACACTTGTCCATGCCAATCCGGTAACTACACCTAATTTAGGTTTTTTCTCCTTGATCTTGTCAGGCCTGTACTTTACCTTTCCAAAATATGTTTCCAGATTTTTTTCTGTGATAGTTATTTTTTTTCTGTTTTTTTCTAGGACTAATTTAGCCAATTTTCTGTAGAGACTATGGATCTCCCTCTTTAAGTTTCTTACTCCGGCTTCTCTGGTATATTCATTTATTATCCTAAGCAGAGCATCATCAGATACCTTTACATCTATCTCAGATAATCCATTATCTTTCTTAGCCTCATCCAACAGGTATTTTTTAGCTATATGCATCTTTTCAAATTCAGTATATGAACTCAGATTGATAATCTCCATCCTGTCTCTAAGTGGTCCCGGAATGCCTCTCAGATCATTGGCTGTAGCTATAAAGAAGACATTGGAAAGATCAAATGGTATATCCAGATAATGATCTTCAAAGTTCTTGTTTTGTTCAGGATCAAGTACCTCTAACATTGCAGAACTAGGATCTCCCTTGGCATCACTAGACATCTTATCTATTTCATCTAATAGGATCAACGGATTTTTAGTCTTAGCTTGTTTCATGGCTTTTATTAATTTCCCCGGCATAGAACCGATATATGTTCTTCTATGCCCCCTGATCTCCGATTCATCCCTTACTCCGCCCAGAGATATTCTAGCAAAATTTCTTCCCATGGCATCTGCTACAGATTTAGCCAATGAAGTTTTTCCTACACCTGGAGGTCCTACCAGACAAAGGATTGTTCCCTTCATATTTGGGTTTAATTTTTTAACTGCCAGATATTCCAAGATCCTTTCTTTTATCTCCTTTAACCCATAGTGGTCTTCCTCTAACTTATCATGAGCTTTTTTTATATCCAAGATATCCTTTGTTTTCTTATTCCAAGGCAGGTCTAACACTGTCTCTACATAGTTACGTACCACACTGCCTTCCGCTGAAAATGCCGGCATCTTAGATAGTTTAGAGATCTCTTTTTCAACTTTTTTCTTTACTTCTTTTGGAAGTTTCTTAGTTTTTATCAATTTTTTTAATTCTAAGATATCATCGTCATCGGACTGATCTTCTCCTAATTCTTCCTTTATAGCACTTAATTTTTCCTTCAGGAAATAAGCTCTTTGAGCTGAATTCATCTTCTCTTTTACCTTGTTTTCTATTTTTTTCTCCAAATTCAAGATTTCCAACTCTTTTTTCAAAATCTCTATTAATTTGTACCCTCTTTTCTCTAAATTAAATATTTCTAAAAGTTTTTGTTTTTCTTCAGATGAAATATTTAAATTTCCGCTTATCAGGTCAAACTTTTTATCTGTATCTTTCATAGACTTTATACTCACCAATAAGTCTGGCAGGATTTTGCCGCTTAATTTAGCATATCTTTCAAATGATTTTAATACCCTTCTAATTATAGCTTCGCCTACAGTTTCTTCCAGTTCCTCTGTCTCAACCGGTGTACACTCGGCATAAATTATTCCATCGCTTTCCTCTACACTGTCTAAAATAATTCTATGAGAAGCTTCTACCAATACTTTCACAGTATTATTCGGCATCTTTACTGTCTGCAGGATAGTAGCTTCTACTCCTACCTTATATATATCATCTGTATAATTTGGTTCTTCAACTAAAAAATCTTTTTGCATACAAAGGATCAATTTACTGTCCTCTGTCAGTGATTTTTCCAATGTATTAACACTTTTTTCTCTTCCTATATAAAGAGGCATTATAGCTCCCGGAAAAACCACTAGATCTCTAGTAGGTATAAATGTAATCTTTGTCATCTTTTCGCCTCCTAAACCTTTTTTCTTGTCGCAGATAACACGGATTTTTAATGATTCTCACAGATAAAAATAATCTGTGTAAATTAGAATTTTAAATCTATAAAATCTGTGTAAAAATGTTTTTTATTTTAATTTTCAATTCTTAATTTTTCAACTATCCTTTTAATTTTTTTGTTTTTTCTATTATTGTTGCTTTACTGTTATCCATTACAGATTCCTCTGTGATCACTACTCTTTCAACAGCAGGGTTGGATGGAATTTCATACATCAGATCTAACATTGCACTTTCCATAAGTGCACGCAGCCCTCTGGCTCCAATCTTTCTTTTCAGTGCCAATTCCGCCATCTTTTTCAGTGCATCTTCTTCAAATTCTAATTCCACACTTTCTAATTCAAAGAATTTCTTATATTGTTTTACCAATGCATTTTTAGGTTCAGTCAGGATCTTCACCAAGGCCTCTTCATCTAAGTTAGTCAAAGTAGTTATTACTGGGAATCTACCTATAAGTTCAGGAATTATTCCCTGTCTTATTAGATCTTCCGGTAAGACTCTCATGAAAGCTTCCCCTTCAGATTCATTCTTTTCGTTTACCACAGTAGCTCCAAACCCCATAACTTTTTTATTGGATCTAGATTTGATTACCTTATCTAAGCCCTCAAAAGCTCCTCCTACAATAAACAGAATATTCTTTGTATTTATCTTTACCAACTCTTGATTTGGATGCTTTCTTCCACCTTGAGGAGGTACCTGTGCTTCAGTCCCCTCTACTATTTTAAGGAGTGCCTGCTGTACTCCCTCTCCCGATACATCCCGGGTTATAGACATATTTTCTGATTTTCTGGCTACTTTATCGAGCTCATCTATATAGATTATTCCTCTTTCTGCTGCTTCTACATCATAGTCAGCTGCCTGTAATAACCTTACCAGTACATTTTCTACATCATCTCCTACATATCCTGCTTCTGTAAGGGTCGTTGCATCTGCTATGGCAAATGGTACGTGCAGAGTTCTAGCCAGAGTTTCAGCTAAAAGTGTTTTACCTGTTCCTGTAGGACCGATAAGCAGTACATTTGATTTCTGTAGTTCTACATCTCCAGTTTTCCCCTTATGTCTGATCCTTTTATAGTGATTATATACCGATACAGCCAATACTTTTTTAGCCGCTTCCTGACCTATTACATAGTCATCTAATTTTTCTTTTATCTCTTTAGGAGTCATAAGGGTAACCTCATGAAAACTATTATCTTCTACAGATTCTCCCATCTCTATCTGCATATCTTCTATGAGCATCCCGCAAGCTTCTATACACTCATCACATATATTTGCCTCTGGACCTGTTATTAATCTCGCTACTTCATTTTCTGATTTCCCGCAAAATGAACATTTTTGTATTTCTTTTTTCATCTTATCTCTCACCTTCCACGAATACTCTGTCGATCAATCCATATTTCATAGCTTCTTCAGCCGTCATAAAGTTATCTCTTTCAGTGTCTTTTTTTACCTGCTTTATAGTTTTTCCAGTTGTTTCAGCTATTATTTTAGATGTTAATTCTTTCATTCTCAGGATCTCTTTAGCTTGGATTTCTATATCCGACGCTTGACCTTGAGCTCCTCCCAATGGCTGATGGATCATTACTCTGGCATTTGGCAGAGCAAACCTTTTCCCCTTTGCTCCTGCTGTTAATAGCAGTGCTCCCATAGATGCAGCCTGACCTATACACACAGTTTGTACATCAGGTTTGATATATTTCATAGTATCGTATATTGCCATTCCCGAAGTTATTACCCCTCCCGGGCTGTTGATATACATGATTATATCTTTTTCCGGGGCATCTGCCTCTAAAAATAATAGTTGAGCTACTATTGAGTTAGCCACCAGATCATTTATCTCTGTTCCTAAAAAGATTATTCTATCCTTTAATAATCTCGAATATATGTCGTAGGCTCTTTCACCTTTTCCGTCGTTTTCAATAACTGTTGGATTATACATAAATTTTTACCTCCAAATTTTATTTATTAGAAAAATAATCAATTTCATTAATTATTTTTCTAATAATCTAATTTTTAACACCCCCAAAACTTTATTATCTCCTAAAAGCTCCAAAACCATAAGAAGGAAGAGGGTATATATACAGCTTAAGGGACAAATAAAATTTGTCCCAAAAGTATATATACTTAATTTAATTACTTAGCTTGTGCTTGAATGAACACAACAGTTTTTTGCATAGTAGCATCTACTCTTAAGTTAGTTGTGAAG
>JAUXGP010000221.1 GCA_030621995.1 Psychrilyobacter sp. | reverse complement strand
GCGGGCAAACAACTAACATTTTCTTTTAAATCAACAAAATTATATATTTTATATAAAATTTTAAAGAAAATAACAGTTAAATTTTAATATTATCAAGATTTTAATTACCGCGAAACAACAAGTATTTAATTAAAAAAATTGAAATTAGGAGACTGACTATGAGAAGTGATGAATTAAAAAAAGGGAGCCAGAGAGCTCCCCATAGATCTCTGTTAAAAGCCCTGGGGCTTATAGATGAGGAGATTAAAAGACCTATTATAGGGATAGCCGGCTCCTACAATGAAATAGTTCCAGGACATATGCATCTGGATAAAATAATCGATGCAGTCAAAACCGGTGTTAGATTAGCCGGCGGGGTCCCTTTGGAATTCAGCACTATTGCTGTTTGTGACGGCCTGGCTATGAATCATAACGGCATGAGTTTTTCCCTTCCCAGCAGGGAAATTATAGCCGACTCTGCAGAGATCAGTGCTATGGCAATGCCCTTTGATGCTATGATCTTCATTCCAAATTGTGATAAAGTAGTCCCGGGAATGCTCATGGCGGCAGCCAGAATAAATATTCCATCTATTTTTATCAGCGGCGGACCTATGCTGGCCGGTATATTTAAGGGGAAAAAAATTGGCCTAAGTAACGTCTTTGAATATGTAGGTGAATATGAAAATGGCACTATGAGTTGTGATGACTTAACCCGTGCTGAAAATGCCGCCTGTCCAACATGTGGATCGTGTTCTGGTATGTATACCGCTAACACTATGAATTGCCTTACAGAAGCTCTTGGAATGGCATTATCCGGTAACGGAACCATTCCAGCTGTATTTTCAGAGAGAATCAGACTGGCTAAAACTGCCGGAATGCAGGTTTTAAAATTATTAGAAGCAGATTTAAAGCCTAAAGATATTATGACAAAAGATGCTTTTTATAACGCTATAGCCGTTGATATGGCACTGGGAGGGTCTACAAATTCAAGTTTACACCTTCCTGCTATCGCCAATGAATGCGGGATAGAATTAACTTTAAAAGAGTTTGATAATGTTTCCAAGGAAGTTTTACAAATATGCAAATTGTCCCCGTCAGGGGAACATTTTATAGAGGATCTGCAGATGGCAGGAGGAGTTTCAGCAGTTATGAATGTTTTATATCAAAATAATTGTTTGAAGGAAGCTCCTACTGTAATGTTAAAACCTCAATTAGAAGTAGCTGGGACAAGTAAAGTATTGGATGAAAATATCATTAGAAGTTTTGAAAATGCCTACTATAAAAATGGTGGATTAGCAACTCTATACGGAAATTTAGCAACAGATGGAGCCATTGTAAAAGCTGGGGCAGTAGATAAAACAATGCTGAAACATGCTGGAACTGCCAGAGTTTTTGAGAGCGAAGAGGAATCAGTAAAAGCTATCCTAGGCGGAAAGATAAAGAAATGCGATGTAGTTGTCATCAGATATGAAGGTCCAAAAGGCGGTCCGGGGATGAGAGAGATGTTAGCTCCTACTGCAACACTTGCCGGAATGGGACTGGATAAATATTGTGCCCTTATCACAGATGGCAGGTTTTCAGGAGCCAGTCGTGGAGCAGCAATTGGCCATATATCTCCCGAAGCAGCAGAAGGCGGCCTTATTGGTCTTGTAAAAGAGGGAGACCTTATAGAGATCGATATTCCTGCCAGATCTATATCTTTAAAAGTTAGTGAGAGCGAGATAGAAAAGAGAAAAGCCGACTTTAAGCCTCTAATAAAAAAGGTAGAAAGCAGCTATCTCAGGAGGTATCAACAAATTGTCAGTTCAGCCAGTGTGGGAGCTGTTGTTTTAAAAAATTATTAATTTTTATTTATAACAACAAATATTGCTAAGAAGGGAGGGTTAATGAAAAACATTAATGGGGCCAGAATAATTTTAGAAATTTTATATAGACACGACTTAAACACAGTCTTTGGTTATCCTGGTGGAGCAGTAATTCCTCTCTATGATGCTCTCTATGATTACAAGGATAAGATAAAACATATTTTTGCAAGGCATGAACAAGGTGCCACTCATGCAGCGGATGGATATGCCAGAATTAGTGGAAAAACAGGAGTTTCAATAGCTACTTCCGGGCCGGGTGCTACCAATACAGTTACTGGAATAATGACAGCTTATATGGATTCAACTCCTTTACTGGTTATTACAGGGCAGGTTCCCAGTACAAGTTTAGGAAGTGATGCTTTTCAAGAATCCGATATTACAGGAATTTCTCTTCCTATAACTAAGCACAGCTATCTTGTAAGGACGATTGAAGATCTCCCCAGAATCTTAAAAGAGGCTATCTACCTTACAAATACAGGCAGACCCGGACCTGTGCTGGTGGATATTCCCAAAAATATTCAATTGGACGAGATTTCCTATGAAAAGTTTGAAAAACTTTATAGGGCTGAAAATAACCCAACTTCTACATATCAGTACTTATATGACAGTCCAGAAACTAAATCCATAGATCTCATGATAAGTATGATTAAAGACAGCAAAAGACCTGTTATTCTTTCAGGAAACGGTATTGTTAAATCAAAAGCACAAGAAACATTAAAAAAAGTTATTAAAAAATTTGATATTCCCATGACATCTACCCTCTTAGGATTAGGAACATTGCCGCACCATGACATCCATAACCTTCATATGCTGGGAATGCATGGTACACCTTATGCCAACTATGCTGTAGATGAAGCTGACCTCGTAATAGCTTTGGGGATGAGGTTCGATGACAGAGTTACTGGAAATGTTAAAAGATTTTGTGAAAATGCAAAAATTATACATATAGATATTGATGAAGCTGAAATAAACAAAATAAAAGAGGCAGACCTGCACATTGTCGGGGATTTAAATTGTATACTAAAAAAACTTTTAGAATCCGATTATGAAAAACAGCATCCTGAATGGATAGACAGGATTTTAGAGTTAAAAAATAAATTTCCCCTCTCTAGAAAATTTCCTGCAGATGAAATTAGTCCGCAGCACCTGATTTCTAAAATAAGTCAAATAACTAAAGGTGAAGCTATCGTCTGTACAGATGTTGGGCAGCATCAGATGTGGACAGCACAGTACTATGAATTTAATAAAGCTAATAGTATCGTGACTTCTGGAGGAGCAGGAACCATGGGATTTGGATTGCCTGGTGCCATAGGAGCTAAACTTGCTAATCCCCATAGAGATGTTGTTGCCATTGTAGGAGACGGCGGATTTCAGATGAATTCTCAAGAGCTTATGACCATTTCACAATATAAGTTAGATATTAAGGTCATCATTGTAAATAATTCATTCCTTGGGATGGTCAGACAGTGGCAGGAGATGTTCCATAACAAGAGATATTCATTTGTTGACCTGGAGGTCAGTCCCGATTTTGTAACTTTAGGAAAAGCTTACAGCATTGATTCTTACAGGGTAGAAAATATCAATCTTCTCGATGATCTTTTAAAAAAAGCATTTGCAGTTAATAAACCTGTATTGATAGACTGTGTTGTTATAAGGG
>JAUXGP010000268.1 GCA_030621995.1 Psychrilyobacter sp. | reverse complement strand
TTATAATTTTAAAAATACCTGTGGAGATGAAAACCTCATATGAAGAGGATGAAAAAGTAGATATAAAGAGACTTTTAACGAATAAAAAATATATTGTTTTTGTAATAGTTTCCATGTTGTTTTTAGGAACCAATAACGGACATAACAGTTATTTTGGAATTTATTTCAAGGATATTGGCGGCTCCATGGCGTTATTGGGAACGACAATTTTTTTGATGACTTTAAGCGAAGTGCCTTTTATGGGGATTTCTACAAAATTAATAGACAAAAAAGGGGCAGAATTCGTAGTAATGTTAGCAGTAATATGTCTGACCATCAGGTGGGGAGTATATTTTCTATTCCCTGAACCATCTACGATTACAGGAACTTTTTTCTTCCAGGGAGCTTCTATGGGATTGTATTTTGCAGGTGCAAATCTATTTGTCAGAAATATTATAGAAAAAAATACTTTAGGAACAGCAATAACGATCTTTATGGCAGCGGGTTCTTTGGGAGGGATGTTTATCCAGTATATTTCAGGAGTAGTTATAGAGCAGTACTCTTCAATTTATATTTATGGAATTTTTACGATATTGACATTTGCAGCCTTAATATTAATGTTTTTAGGAAAAAAAAAAAGTAATAAAAGGAGAATATAATTATGGCAAGAGGGTATGATGAGGCAAAGGACAGAAAAAATAAGGTATCATTATTTGGTAAAACACTGGTAAGAAGATCCAAATCTACCTGTGAACTCTGCGGTGAAACTGGTCGAAAGTTAAATATATTTGAGGTTGGAAAGATAGAAATAGAACCTGACTACGACAGGTGCATCCACATCTGTGATACGTGTATGGATACCATAGAGAGATTACAGAAAGCAGATGAAAACAACCTGAGATTTTTAAACCATGCCATCTGGAGTGAGGAAAATATAGTAAAAGCCACAGCAATAGACCTTATAAAACAGATCGAAGGAAAATATTCGTGGATAGACGATCTGCTGGATATGGTCTATATGGATGAGGAGTTAGAAGCAATCCTTGAGAAGATAAGCAGGAAATAAAAATACAGAAGTTCACTTTAAAAAAAGGTGCTGTCCAAAAATGGATAAGCACCTTTTTTATCTGCCTTTATCTGCTATCTATACAGGCAAAGATATGATGTTTCATCTTCTACTTTTACTAAAAATGAACTGTCCGCTTCTACTTCAAAACTATTTCCTGCCTCTACTTCTTTCCATTCTTCAGTACCAGGTAATTTAACTGCCATCTTCCCAGAAGTAACGGTCATATATTCTTTCTTAGATGTTCCAAACTTATACTCGCCTGGAGCCATAACTCCTATTGTTGCCGGTCCTTCATTACTTTTAAAACTAAGAGATTTTACCTTACCTTCAAAATATTCATTTGTATTAAACATTAAATTTCCCCCTTTATTCTGTTTTAAAATGCTGATGATAAAGTTTCTCACAGCAGTTTAGACCCTGTCAAGGAAATAATCAAATAAAAAAATTATTTAAGAATATTTTTTTCAATATTCGAAGGGGTTTAAGCCTTTTAGTTTTTCTTTATATATTGAAATCCATGATCTGTACGAATAATACAATTTACTTTTAAAGGCAGTATATACCGAAGCTAATTTAATTGCTGAATTTTTTATATTATTTATGATATAATGCCAGGTGGGAATAGGAAATTAAAAAGGAGACAGGATCATGGCTAAATGGACAGGCAGGAGTAAAGCAAGAAAAAATAATGTAACCGAATTCGGGAAAGAGCTGGTCAGAAGATCTAAATCAACCTGCGAACTATGCGGTGAATCAGGCAGAAGGTTAAGCGTGTATGAGGTCGGGAAAACAGAAGATGATGCAGATTTAGAAAGATGTATCCATGTTTGTGATGAATGTAAAAACACAATAAAAAAATTAAATAAAGCAGATGAAAATGATCTGAGATTTTTAAATCATGCAATCTGGAGTGGGGAAAATACAGTAAAAGCCGCAGCAATTCATATTATTTCCGAGATAGAGGGAAGGTATTCATGGATAGATGACCTGATGGATATGGTTTATATAGACAATGAATTAGAGCAGATATGTGAAAGGATGAAACATTAAAAGGGGGAGATTCATGATAGATCTACATATGCATTCTACATTTTCAGATGGGACATTGACTCCTGCACAACTGGTAGAACGAGCTAAACAAAATAATATAGAGATTATAGCTATCACCGATCATGACAATGTCGACGGGCTGAAAGAGGGAAGGAAAGAAGCTGAAAAAGCAGGGATAACCTTTATCGACGGGATAGAAGTTTCGGCTGATTTTCAAAATAAAGATATCCATATACTGGGGTATTTTTTAAACTTAGAGGACGAGAAATTCTTAGACTGGCTCAGAGAACTACAGGAAAAAAGACACAATAGAACTCTGGAGATGCTGAAAAAATTAAGCCGGCTGGGGATAGAGATAAGGTTAGCCGAGGTAGAAGAGGAAGCCCTTGGAAATGTAATCGGGAGACCCCATATAGCTAAGGTGATAATAAAAAAAGGATTTGCAGCTACCATGGATGAAGTCTTTGACAGATATCTGGGAGACGGAAAGCCTGCTTATGTTCCCAAGACAGGAGTGGATATGGTAGAGGTGGTAAAAAAATTAAAAGCTAATGGAGCCGTGGTTATCTTGGCTCATCCCCACCTTATATCCCATTCGGATGATACAGTGGTAAATATAATAGATATGCTGGTAAAAAATGGATTGGATGGATTGGAACTATACTATCCGAATATAGACACAAGAAAAAAAAATAAACTTCTGAAGATAGCCAAAAGAAGAGGTCTTATCTTAACCGGAGGATCTGATTTTCATGGGATGAATAGAGCTGGAATAGACATAGGAATAGGAGATATTTCTGAAGAAGTTTTTAAGATTTTAAAAGAAAAGATTGACAAAGATAAGGAAAATAT
>JAUXGP010000224.1 GCA_030621995.1 Psychrilyobacter sp. | reverse complement strand
TAACAACAAAACAATTTTAAAAAGGAAACAATATAAAAAAAAGGAACTAATCACATGATTAATCCCTTCTTTATACTTAGTATATCTTATACTGTTCGTTCATATTTTGGATTCTAGCCAAAGTTCTTGTCTTCCCTATTATAGAGATAACATTATATAATTCAGCACCCTTCCCTTGACCGGTAACTACTGCTCTAAGCGGCATAAATACTTTACCAGGCCCTGTTCCCATAGCATCTAAAGTATCATTTAACATAGCCTTAGCTTCCTCTACTGAGATCTCCTCTGAAGCAGCTTCTAATTTCTCTACGAAATATTTTATAGCCTTTATCTCCTCTTCGCCTTTTATAGCATTGTGAAGTCTTTGAATAGGCTTTTTCGCCTTATTACTCATCTCTTCAGTTGTTTCAGGAAGTTTGAATTCATCTACATAGTAGATGTCAGCTAATGCTGCTAATCCCTTCATAGTAGTTGCAGGTTCTCTCAAGATTCCGACTACTCTCTCTAAAGTTTTCATCTCAGCTTCACTTGCATTTTCAGATACAAATCCTCTTTCAACGAAGAATCGCTTAGATAATTCAGTCAATTCTCCCAAGTCTTTCATCCTCATATGCTGGTTATTTACCCATCCTAATTTTTCCAAATCAAAGATCGGCCCTCCTAGTGATACCCTTGTTATATCAAAAGTTTCTATAAATTCATCTAAAGTGAAGATTTCTTTATTTTCTCCTACAGAGTAACCCATAAGACCTAAGAAGTTTATCATTCCCTCTTTTAAGTATCCCTCTTCAATATAATAGTTTAATGATACAGGATTTTTTCTCTTAGAGATCTTTGTCCTGTCTGCATTTCTAAGTAGCGGCATATGAACAAATTCCGGCATATCCCATCCAAAAGCCTTATACATCTGGATATGTTTTGGAGTAGAAGCAATCCATTCCTCTGCTCTTATAACATGAGTTATCCCCATTAGATGATCATCTACTACGTTAGCCAGATGATAAGTCGGGAATCCATCTCCCTTTAATAAAACTTGATCATCTATCTTATTATTTTCAAATCTAACTTCCCCTCTCAATACGTCCTTGATAACAGTCTCTCCGTCATATGGCATCTTAAGTCTGATTACATATTCCTCACCAGCTTCTAATTTGGCTGCAACTTCTTCTTTAGACAATGATCTGCAATGTCCGTCATAACCGGGAGCTTTTTTCATCGCTTTTTGTCTCTCTCTTAATTTGTCTAATCTGTCTCTTGTACAGAAACAGTAATAAGCTTCTCCTTTTTCTACCAATTCAGTGGCATATTTTCCATATAAGTCAAATCTTTCAGACTGCCTGTACGGACCAAAATCCCCGCCTACGTCTGGACCTTCATCCCAACCTAGATCCAACCATCTCAAAGTATCAAATATTTGCTTTTCTGAATCAGCAGTAGTTCTGGTTTGATCTGTATCCTCTATTCTAAGTAAAAATGATCCTCCATTTTTCTTAGCCATAGCTAAATTGAATAAAGCTATATAAGCTGTTCCCACATGGGGATCTCCTGTTGGAGAAGGTGCTATTCTCGTTCTCACTTCTTTACACATATCTATTATTCCTCCTAAATTTATTTTTTTATCCATCTCAGGTATCCAGTTATGAAGTTATCTATCTCTCCATCCATAACTGCCTTTACATTTCCACTTTCTGTACTGGTTCTATGATCCTTCACCATGGTATACGGCTGGAATACATAGGATCTTATTTGGTTTCCCCAGCTGTTGTCAGATTGTTCTCCATGGAGTTTTTTTAATTCATCTTCCCTTTTTTTCATCTCTATTTCTAACAACTTAGATTTTAACATCTTCAGGGCTGTTTCCCTATTTTGAAGTTGTGATCTTCCATTTTGGCATCCCACGACTACTCCCGTTGGAAGATGGGTCATCCTTACAGCTGAATCTGTGGTATTTACATGCTGTCCCCCTGCTCCTCCTGCTCTAAATGTATCCACCTTCAGGTCACTGGGAACAATTTCGATATTGATAGTATCATCAATTTCTGGTGTTACATCTATAGAGGCAAAAGATGTGTGTCTTTTTTTAGCAGCATCAAAGGGAGATATTCTCACCAATCTATGAACACCCTTTTCACCCTTTAAGTAGCCATAAGCTCTCGAACCGCTTACTAAAAGGGTAATGGATTTTATTCCCACTTGATCCCCCGCCTGATAATCCAGTTCCTCTACCTTATAACCTTTGGAATTAAACCATCTGCTGTACATCCTGTATAACATCTCTGCCCAGTCACAGGACTCCGTTCCACCAGCACCTGCATGGATAGTAAAGATAGCACCATTTTCATCGTATTCACCATCTAAAAGCAGACTGGTATCGAAGTCCTCTGTCTCCTTTATAAGTTTAGTAAATTTAGTTTGCAGTTCCCCTGCAAAATCATCTTCTCCAGCTTCTACAAATTCAATGAGTACATCCAGTTCATCTATCCCATCAGACAGCTCATTATATTCCCCTACAATTGCTTTTAAAGAATTTAAATTTTTAATTATCTTAGAACTTTTTTTCTTATCGTTCCAAAATCCATCTTTCAGGGTTTCACCTTCTAATTCTTTTATCTCGCAATTTTTTTTCTCTAAGTCAAAGGTGCCCCCTAATGTCAGTTAATTTCTCTTTGACTCCTGTCATCTCTCTTTTTATCTCTAAAATATCCATCTTTACCACCTATATTTCCTATTTATTCAATCATGATAACCTTATCAAGTTCTATTTTTTTCTCTAAATTACCTCTTTATTTTCTTTTTTTTATTCAGATGATTATAGCACGAAATTCCTTTATTTTCAATGTCGCCACCGTATCTCTAAATGATAATTTTTAATATAAAATTTTATTTTTACCCAATCTTTTAGCCTTATATAAAAGTTTATCAGCTCTCTCTATTAAGCCCTCTATACTCAACCCTTCTTCATACTCCATTACTCCTCCGCTTATAGTTATCTTTATTTTTATTTTCTTCTTAATATTCAGAAACTCTCGCTCTTCTATTTTTACCCTCAATCTTTCCCCTACTTTAAAAGCCTCCACTCTGTTTGTTTTGGGCAGTATGATTATAAATTCTTCCCCGCCATACCTGCATATTTTATCCATCCTGCTGGTTTCTTCCATAAAAATTTTACAGGCTTCTTTTAATATAAAGTCTCCAAAAATATGACCATAGATATCATTTGTTTTTTTAAAATCATCTAAATCAAACATTATTATAGAAAATTCAGATTTAAACATCTTCTTTTTAATTATTTCATCCTCTAAAAAAGTATTGAGACTCTTTCTGTTGTACACCCCTGTAAGGGAATCTATTTTAGCGATCTCCTTTAATTTAAGCTCTCTCTTTTTGACATTTTTTTGAATGTTTTTTACCTCTTTTTTTATTATATTTAATTCAGAATCAT
>JAUXGP010000089.1 GCA_030621995.1 Psychrilyobacter sp. | reverse complement strand
TTAGATTAAACTTATTTGGAATTTAATAGGTGAGTTATGAAATTGGAAATTTGAATAGATACGATTGGTGACGTTTTATGATAGAATAGGAGGACTAATAAAAAAAATTAATTAGTCATTTATAATTCGCCATGGGCGATATTTGGAGGAGAATATGAAAAAAAAATTAATTGTAGGGATGTTTTTTATCTTGAGTATCTCTATTTTTGCCAAAGAAACATATATAAAAGGAAAGATCCTTTCTATATTAAAGGTGGAAGAGCTTGCAGATGATGAATATCTCACTTCTATAACAGATTTTCAAGTGGAAATTATGGAGGGGGAGGAGAAGGGAAAAATCTTGATGATCCCCCATCCAACCTATAGGGAAAAACAGCATAATCTGTCTTTTAAACCCAATATGAATGTGGTTATCTACAGAGATACAGATGGATACTATATCATTGAAAGGGACAGGAGGGGCAGTTTATATCTTTTGGTCTTTCTTTTTTTGGGACTTACACTGCTTATTGCAAAAAAACAAGGGTTAAAAGCAATCTTGTCCCTGGGAATAACAGGGTTTCTAATATTTAAATTTATGATTCCTGCTATTATATTAGGGTTTTCTCCCATCTTAATTTCTATTGTTATTTTATCTGTATCTTCTGTCGTTACTATATTTTTTATGACTGGATTCAATTCCAAGGGGACTATAGCTATCTTGGGAACTTTAGGGGGAGTTGTTTTTGCCGGGATACTATCTATATTTTTTTCAAAGACTATGGGACTCACAGGGTATACAACTATGGAAAGTATCAATTACGCACCTATCATTAAAAATATAAATTTAAAAGAACTCATAGCGACAGGGGTTCTTATAGGAAGTGCAGGAGCTGTTATGGACGTATCTATGTCGATCTCCTCAGCACTTTCAGAGATAAGGTCTCATAAGCCGCATATTACATCTTTAGAATTATATAATTCTGGGATGAGTATAGGGAGGGATATCATAGGAACCATGATAAATACTCTTATTCTAGCCTATATAGGCGGGTCACTCTTTACAATAATGATCCTCACTATACAGCAAAATGATTTCCCTGATATCAGGATATTTAATTTTGAATTTGTAGGAGTTGAATTTCTCAGGGCTTTTTGCGGGAGTATAGGAATACTCGTAGCCGTTCCTCTGACTTCATTTTTAGCTTCTAAAATTCATATACAGAATAAAGATATAAAGAAAGATTTCCCGGTATAAAAAAAAGAAGAAGTCTGCCCATATTTTGTGGGCAGACTTCTTTTTTCTAATTGGATGGAACGTCACGTTCCTTTTTTAAATTTACCTTTTGGTGGGACAGGTCTTTTTCCTTTTTTAAAGCTGATTGCCTTAGTTGGACAGGTTTCTATACAAGAACCACAAGAAAAACAATCTGGAATGCTTTTTTCTTGTTTTAATATACTTTCCATTGCCGTTGATGGACAAGCTTTAGAACAGGCTTCACAGGAAATACATTTATCATAATCGACACAAATTTTAAAGACAGATATTTTTTCAATAAACCAGCCTGCTAATCCAAAGGGACAAAATAAGTGGCACCATGGACGATATACAAAGATACTTCCTATAAATATTAGCCCTACAAATCCCATCCCAATAATTTCAAGTTTCATAGGTGCAAAAATCTTGAATGGGTCGATATATTCTACAATATCGATACTCCACATAAATGCTGTGAGAGTAAAGATAATAAAAAATATTATACGGATAGAGTTACTCACAACAAAGGGAATTTTATATTGTCTGATTATACCCTTCTTTGTTGTATTATTTTTGTTTAGTCTAAAAATCAAGTCCTGGAGTGTTCCAACTTGACACCCCCAAGAGCAGATAAATTTATTTGCAATAAAAACCATAAATAAAAATATACTCATGGCTGCCAGCCTTTGAGGGAAGATGACTCCGTCAATTGCAAAAAGTGCAACGGCATCTTTGACAGTCCCCATGGGACCGGGATCTGAGCCTAGTATAACTCCGAATATCGTCAAGGAGATAAAATAAATAATCTTTCTATTTTTAACGGTGATCTTATTTCTTCGGATTAAATTAAACACTATTATCTGAATAAAAATCCATAATCCAAACTTTATTGCAATCTTAACCCAAGATTTAGACTCCCCTTCTCTATGCAGTGCCAGCCCACTTCTTACTGAACTAATCTTCTCCTCCAAATTATCAAAATCACCTAATTTCTTCTGAAAATCTTTTTTTCCTTCTAATTGAAACTCCTTTAATAAAACTGAATTGGGCAAATTATTCTTTTCTCCAAATTCCGATATTGTCATCTCAGTTTGAAAAACTAAGGATTTAGGTAAAGATCTTTTTTCTTCCCCACCCAAGATATCAGAAAAAAATAATGAAGATATTATCACAAATCCAATAAGTAAAATAAATCGAATCACAACATTTTTTTTAAACCCTTTCATAAAATCCTTCCCTCCAGTTAAAATACCAAATATTTAAATATAATATCAGGTCTTAAAATATCGGTACTATCAATGAAAGTGCTATATTTCCATTATTTAATATCGATTCTTCAGTGTCTTGATTGGCAAGTGAAAATCCTCCTTCAATGGATAATCCAGATTCTAATCTTTTACCCATACCCAGATAAGCATAAGCTCCGATTTTATTCGTACCTTTATAAAGGGTTCTGCCGTATCTTCCAACAGCATATAAACCCGGGGTATTTTCAGAATAGAATTTACCGCTCAGGTATACCGGGAAAGTTTCCATCCCTCTATCATTAAAATTAAATTCTCCGATCCCTCCAAATCCAAGTTCTATATTGGGAAAAATTTCATGAATAATTTCTAAATTTAAATTTAAACTTCCGGTTTCAGCCTCTAAATACTTACCATAGCTGCCGCCGACTCCTACATTTATTCCAACCGAATAAAGGTCTAACCCCAAAATAAATAATCCCGCTAACACTAATTTTTTCATAATTACCTCCTAAAATGGGAACATAAAATTTATTCCTAAAAGTAATTTTGTTTCCCCTTCATATTCAACGGCGTTTACTATTACCCCCATATGACTTGTTCTTTTGTAGTCATCATACATATAATTGGAAAGATGTCCCATTGGATCTATAAGCATCATAGTAGTACTTCCCCAAAACTTGGAATTGAACAGCATGCCATTGTTATCTAAAATATAATTCTGAAGGGTATAAAATCCTTCTCCTACCATGGAACCAAAAACTGGAGTTATCACAATATCCTGCATAGAAGGTGTCTCAGCAAATGCCTCTATCCCGTATTCCCAAAAGAATGTAGATATAAGAAATGTATACCAGAAAGATTCAAATTTTGAGTAATTGGCATTTCTGGCCAATATATAATATGCTCCTCCTGCATACATATGACCCACATAGTTATACGCGGGATTATCCTGATCCCAGACAGGGCCATCCTTTACATTGCTTCTCCATTTTTCAAACATACTTGTATCCCCACCTTTATCCCATCCTGTTGCTGATTCCGGCAGGGCATATAGTATGGCAGCTGTTGCACCTGCAAGGATGAAAAGTGATCCTGTATCCTTTTTTAATTTATCGAAGTTTTTTTCAAGAACAATGCTTTCCACCTCTAGGTTGTAACTTACTTCCTCTCCACCTCCAAGCAGTATATTTCCCATAAGAATAAAAAAAATAATAAAAAGAATATGTTTTTTAAGATTAAACATTTTAATTCACCTACTTAACTTAGATTTTTAAATTTCCACAATTAATATATATCTACTATAGTTATTAGGGAAAATAAAAAAAAAACCTTTTATAAATTTTGAAAGAGTTTTTTTATTTTTTTATCTCCTGAAATTTAGGTTAATTTATCTATAATTATATTAAATAAAAATTCAAATTTCCTTTATTAAGAGGAACTAGGAAAGGCTGAAAAGTTCATCATCTTTTATAGTGGTATGCTTGGTGTGAAATATTTTCAGAAGTTTTTCAGGAGTAAGGGTCTGCTTTTCTTCTCCTATAAAATCTAAGATTATCTGTCCCTCATGCAGCATAATTAATCTGTTCCCATATTTTATAGCATCATTCAAGTTATGAGTTATCATAAGAGTAGGAATCTTATGATCTTCCACTATTTTTTTTGTTTTTTCCATAATCAGCTCCGATGTCTTGGGGTCAAGAGCAGCAGTATGTTCATCTAACAATAATATTTTAGGTTTATTTAAAGTTGCCATAATAAGAGCCAGACATTGTCTCTGACCGCCGGATAATAATCCGACTTCTGTATCCAGTTGTTTTTCCAGCCCCAGACCTAATTGAGTTAGAGTGTTTTTATAAATTTCTTTCTTTTTTTTATTTAAACCCAGAGTAAGATTAAATCTTTTTCCTTTATTGTCTGCCATAGAAAGGTTTTCAAAGATTGTCATAGATGGTGCAGTTCCCAAGGCAGGGTTTTGATATACCTTTGAGATAAAGGTATTTCTTTTATAGTTAGCCAGATCTGTAAAATCTCTGCCTTCTATATATAAATTTCCACCATCTGGGGTGATATTTCCCATAATGATATTCAGAAGAGTAGATTTTCCAGCTCCATTACTTCCAATGATAGATACAAAATCTCCATGGTTTAATTGAAAATCTAACCCTTTAAAAACTTTTTTTTCACTACCCAGTTCAGAATGAAATGATTTGTTTAAATTACTAATTTTAAGCATTTTGAAATACACCTCCTAATCTTCTTTTTATTAATGTTAATTTTAAGTTTTTACTTTTAAAGGCCATAATTCCAACGGTAAGAATTGCAGTAATAAGCTTTATATCGCTGGCATTAAATCCTGCCTTGAGAGAACCCATTATTATAAATCTATATAAGATGGAACCGATGACTACAATAGTTGTGACATTTAATCTCTTTCCTTTTTTTAAGACACTTTCCCCTATAATAATAGAAGCCAGCCCTGTAACAATGGTTCCTGTACCCATGGCAATATCTGAAAATCCTTGATATTGAGCTAAGATACCACCAGATAAAGCTACTAAACCATTAGCTAACATAAGACCGATTATTTTTAATTTTTTCTCGTCTATTCCTAAAGATACTACCAATGTTTCATTATCTCCTAAAGCTCGCAGGGAAAATCCAAATTTTGTTTTAAGCAGATAGTCCAAAGAAAACTTAGATAGGAGTACAATAAACAATATGATCAAAAGATTATTCCCGTTAGAAAATATATTATCAACTCCAAATAACGGGATATTTGATCTACCCATTATCCTGAGATTGATACTATATAAACCTGTCATAACAATAATTCCGGCCAAAAGGTTCGTGATCTTGAATTTTATATGGATGTATCCAGTGATAAATCCTGCAAGGCATCCACCCATAAATGCAGCTCCTAAAGTCAAGATGGGGTTGACACCATTTATGATAAGGACAGCTACGATGGAAGCTCCCATGGGAAAAGATCCATCTACAGTAAGATCTGGGAAATCTAGTATTTTATAGGAAATGTACAACCCTAAAGCCATTATTGCAAAAATTAGCCCCTGTTCAATAGTTCCTGATAACATAATTTACTCCTTTAATTTATAATTTCAATATTTTTTAATTGATCTTTATCCAATAAGATCCCGTATTTCTTCATCTGCTTTTTATTGATAGTCAGTTCTGATTTTTTTAAATATTCTATGGGCATATCTTGAATTTGTTCTCCATTGAGGTATCTTATAACCATCTCTCCAGTTTGGTATCCTACCTGGTATTCTGATATTCCGGAGGAAGCCAGTGCACCTGCTTTAGTAAAATCTTTAGTAGCTCCTATAACGGGGATATTAGCCTTGTTGGCTCGATCTATAATAAGGCTGTAAGCCGAGGCGATATTATTATCCTTGGTTGTGTAGATTGTATCGACGTCTCCCATAAGACTGTCCATTGCAGAAGCCACTTCTGTGACATTGGTAACTCCTCTGGCAATAACTTTATATCCTGCCTTTTCAGCGGCTTCAATAAATTCTTCTACAAGATATGTGGAATTAGCTTCGCTGGTAGTATATATAGTTCCTATTGTTTTTGTTTGAGGAAGAAATTCTTGGATCAGCTTTACCTGTTCTTTTACCGGTGACATGTCACTTACTCCAGTGATATTTTTACCTTTTAATCCTGCTATTACAGGATTGGTCACAGCTGTAAAAAACAGAGGCTTTTCCGGTATTTTATTTAAAGCAGCTTGAGCACTGGGAGTAGTGATAGCTATTATAATATCAGAATTTTCATTAAATTGAGCTGCAATAGTTTGAGCTGTGATGAAATCTCCTTGGGCGTTTTGATAGTTGAATATGATCTTATCTTTGTATTCACTCTCTTTAAGAGCATCTTCCACCCCGTTTCTAATTAGATCCAACGATGGATGTTCTACAATTTGAGTGATACCGATATTTATCTTCTCTGTGACCTCATCTTTGTGTTTTTCCTGGCACCCTGCCAAGACCGTGATTAAAATGATTTCTAAAATTAATTTTTTCATTTTTTTACTCCTTTTAATTTATTTTATATAAAAAAAAGAGGTTAATCCATAAGATTAACCCCTTCTGTATAATTAATTTCTTCCTTGTATTTTATAAAAAACAAGATTTTTTTAAATCTTTCATAAAATGCATTGGAAATTATATATATAACTACAGTAACTATTGGTCAAAAACAGATCTACTTAATAATTCAGTATTAAATTTATTAGATTCGTTTTTGCACCACCAAGTAAGTCTCTTAGACATAATAGCCACCTCCATTTAATTTTTT
>JAUXGP010000129.1 GCA_030621995.1 Psychrilyobacter sp. | reverse complement strand
TAAGTCTCCCCCTACTTCTTTTTTCTCTCTAAATAGATCTATGATCGTTTGTATTTTATCCGTGTATGCATAGCATCAGCGTTCTATTTTTTCGTGATACATTTAAATTTCTTTATTAAACGATAAATAAATTTAATATTCGTATCTCCTCTGTGTCATTCGTGACTGAGTTTTTTATTTTTTAAAATTTATAGTTGATCACTTCATCCCATGTAGGCAGTGAACTCTGTGCTCCTTCCTTTGTCACCGTAATCGCTCCTACACGAGCTCCAAACTCCATAGCTTCCTCTATCTCTTTCCCTTCTGCCAGCATCCTCAGCACTCCGCCGATAAACGAATCTCCTGCTGCTGTGGGATCTACTGCTTTCACTCTATGAATCCCTATTTTCACTACCTTATCCTCTCCTACAAAGACCGATCCATTCTTACCCATGGTAACTATAAGGTTTTTTACTCCCATATCCATAAGTTTTTTAGTGGCTGCCAATACCTCTTCTTGAGAGTTTGCAGGCATTCCGCTGAGAAGTTCCAATTCAGTTTCATTGGGCACCAGATAATCTACATTCTTTATTATATCCATGGATAGTTTTTCAGCTGGAGCTGGATTAAGCACCGTTATTTTATTGTATTCTTTTGATTTTTTCAGAATATATTCCACCACATCTAATGGAATTTCTAACTGTAACAGCACCATATCGGTATTTTTTATCAGCTCTATATTTTTATCTATATCTTTTTTTGTTAGTTCAAAATTGGCTCCGGGAACCACTATTATTGTATTGTCAGCATTGTCATCTACCACTATTGCAGCTATCCCTGTATTTTTTTTACTTTTTTTTATATATTTTGTATTAATATTATTTTCTTTTAATCCCGCTATTAACTTCTCACCGTAGGAGTCATCTCCTACACAGCCAAACATAGTCACATCTCCGCCTAATTTAGCTATGGCAACTGCCTGGTTGCCTCCTTTTCCTCCCGGAATCTGAAGGAAACTTTTTCCAATGATTGTCTCTCCTAATTTAGGATGTCTAGAACTCATGGTAACCAGATCCATATTGAGACTTCCAATTACTAATATTTTTTTCATTCTTCCTCCCTGTAACCGTTTACATTTTATATTAAAAATTTTATTTTTTTATTTTTCCTGGTATTTTTACGATCTTCCTGGACTTATCTCCATTTAATTTATCCTTTAAGATATCTACTGCTTTTTCTCCAATAGATTTTACATCAAATTCTAAATAATCTATCTTTACTCCAAAAATTTCAGCCATTTCCACTTCATCAAAACTGAATATTAAAATATCTTCTGAGATTTTAATATTATTTTCTATAAGCCCTTTTATAACTCCCAATGTCATCATATTATTGGCTACAAATAGTGCTTCAGGAAGTTTTTTATCCTCAATTATTTCAGTTATTATCTTATATCCCGATTCTATCCTATAATCACCATAGTAGATTTTTTCCTCAATTTTTTTTTCTCCCCTAGCTATACTATAACCCTTTAATCTTTTAGTGGCTGTGGTAGTTCTTATGGGTCCTGATATCATCGCTATATCACTTACCTGAGTCAATAGATATTTGGTGGCCTTATAGGCACCCTTTCTATTTTCTAAATATACCTTGGAAAAATTATCTCCTTCAATCTCTCTGTCTACAAGTACATAGGGAATTTCAAATTCATCCAACCTGTTGAAATGTTTGTAACTCGACTCTTTATCTTTTGCTACGGGGACTATTATAACTCCCTTTACCCTTTGCTCTATCAGGGTTTCTATCACTCTTTTTTCTTTTTTTAGACTGCCGTTGCTGTTTAAGAGGATTATATTTAACTTTTCTCCCTCTATTTTTTCATAGATACCCTTTATTATCTTTCCAAAAAAAGGGTTATCCAAATCTGGTATAACTACCCCGATAGTGTTTGTTTCATTTTTAGCTAAATTTTGAGCTGTTATATTGGGTCTGTAGTTTTTAGCTTTTATTATTTCTAAGACTATTTTTCTTGTCTCTTCCCTGACCGAAGAGGAATTATTTATCACTCTCGACACTGTGGCTGTGGAGACGCCTGCTAGTTGTGCTATATCTTTTATTTTCATCCTGTTCTCCTCATTCTATGTTGTAACCGCTTACATAATTTATACATCATTAAACTGTGTTTGTCAAACGGTTTTTTAGTTTTATTTTAGAACAAAAATTTATAAAAAGTTGAATAACCGTAATCTACCTTTGGCATTATCTTCCTCCTAAATTATATTTTTTTACAAAAAAATAGAGATAAAAATTAACAATAACATTAAAATTTATCTCTATTCTCATAATATTTTCTTTATTTTTTCATCCCTTCACTCAAAAGATTTGCCGTAGCTGTATTAGTAGCTACTGGTATTTTATGAACATCACATAATCTTATCAGTGCCTGTACATCTGGTTCATGGGGCTGAGATGTAAGCGGATCTCTAAAGAAGAATATTGCCTCTATCTCATCGGTTGCAATAAGTGCTCCTACCTGCTGGTCTCCTCCAATCGGTCCCGATTGAAACCTGATAACTTCCAAATCCGTAGCTTGTATAATTCTTCCTCCGGTAGTTCCTGTACTGACTAAACTATGCTTAGAAAAGAAATCCCTGTGTTTCTTTACAAAATCGACTAATTCATCTTTTTTCCTGTCATGGGCTATAAGTGCTATTTTTTTCATATAAAAATTCCTCCCCTAAAAATATTTTTTATCTTTCTTAAGATAGAGTTTAACATTTTATTATCTTTATAGTAAAATATAATAATTATATTAATATGAGGAGTCAATCTATGATACAGATATTTGGAATGAAAAACTGTAACGATACAAAGAAAGCCATAAGATTTTTTAAGGATAGAAAAATTAATGTTCAATTTATCAATCTCAAGGAGAAGGAGATCTCAAAAGGGGAGCTGAGAAGTATCACAAAAACTTTTGATATTGAGGAGCTGCTAGACAGAGATGGTAAGGAATTTAAAAAACGTAATTTAGAATACTATATATTCGACACCTTAGAATTATTGATGGAATTCCCTGTTCTCTTTAAAACTCCTATTCTCAGAGAAAAAGACAGGGTAAGTATAGGGTATCAGCCTGAAATATGGAAGGAATGGATAAAGTAAAAAAAAGCAAAAACTACGGATATTTAATATCCGTAGTTTCTGCTTTTTTATTTTATACCTCTACTACTTCTTTTTTCTTCCCTATGGATAGGATAAACGGCAGTGCTGTGAACAATATAATCACTCCATAAAGTATTGTTAATGAGGTATTTCCCGCATTACTCAGTACCAATCCTACTACTCCAAAGTCAGCATCTCCAAATGTAGATCCTGCAAATCCAATAGCCGATAATGAAGGCAATAACAATGCCGGCAGAAAACTGATTACTATTCCATTAACAAATGCTCCTACTACAGCTCCCCTTCTACCACCAGTTGCATTTCCATATACTCCTGCTGCTGCTCCTGTAAAGAAGTGAGGAATAAGTCCCGGTACTATTACTGCCAGACTCATCGCCGGTAATACAAATATAGATATTAACCCTGCTGTGAAGCTTGATAAAAATCCTATTATAACTGCGTTAGGTGCAAAGGGAAAGATTGCCGGGCAGTCCAATGCTGGTTTTGCATTTGGAACGACTTTATCTGCTATCCCCTTAAATGCTGGTACTATCTCAGCAATTAACATTCTAACACCTGCTAATACTATGTATACTCCTGCCGCAAACTCTATAGCTTGGATGAATGAGAATACTAAGTAGTTGGACCCGCCAGAGATCTCAGTCTCGATAAACTCTTTTCCTGCAAATAATGCTACTACGAAATAAAGCAAGGTCATGGTCAATGAGATAGATACAGATGTATCCCTTAAGAAACCTAATTTCTTAGGTACATTGATAGTTTCTGTAGAGTGCTCCTTATTTCCAATCATTTTTCCTATTTTAGCCGATAACAGGTAACCGAAAGATCCAAAATGTCCCAATGCCAGGTCGTCAGAGCCTGTGATCTCCTTGGTATATTTTTGTAACATTGCCGGCGATAATACCATCAACGTTCCCAATACCAATGAACCAAATACTATCAATGAAACTCCCGTCATCCCGCTTACAGACAGTATAGCTGAAATTAAACATGCCATAAATAATGTATGATGTCCAGTCAGGAATATATATTTAAACTTTGAATATCTGGCAATAATTATATTTACTATCATTCCAAATAACATTATAAGTGCTGTTTCTTTTCCCAAAGTTTTTTGAGCTACTGCTACGATAGCTTCATTGTTTGGGATTACCCCGCTTATCCCGAAAGCAAAGTCAAACATTGTTCCAAAGACAGCCAGTGATTTTACGATTACTCCTGCCCCTGCCCCTAAGATAACAAACCCCATTATAGTTTTTAATGTTCCTGAGATAATATCACTTATATCTTTCTTTTGAATCACTAATCCTATCAAGGCAAATAAACCGATAAGTATAGCCGGTGATCCCAATATATCTTTCATAATTACGTCTAATATCATTTCTTTCCCCCTATAATTTTAATCTTTATAATTTTATAAATTGTTTTATTTTTACAGATGCTGAGATAATTTTTCCTTAAGTTCAGTCAGATCCATGATATTTTTTAAAGCTACCTTTTTTACTCCGTCTTTATTGAAGTTAACCATGATATCTTCTGTTGCAATATAGATATCTGCCTCTCTAGATGGTGCTGAAGCCAGATCTGTATGATCTACGTCTGCCGCTTTTCCCAATTCTTTCAATACTTTTTTTACGTTTATCTCCATCATGAAACTGCTTCCCAATCCATTTCCACACATCACCAATATTTTCATCACTATTCCCCCTGTTATATTAAGTTATAAATTGTTTCCGAGTTTTCTGCACCAATAATTTGTTCAATTTTTTCTGCATCATCCAACAGATCAGTCAATCCTATGATTGCGTCCATATGAGATGTATTGTCTCCTGCTGCTAAGATGAATATTAAGTTTATATCTTTCTTATCCTTTGAAAAAGATACACCCTTGTCTAACTTTAGGAGTGACATCGAAGTGATATTGACTCCATTTTCAGGTCTGGAATGCGGCATAGCCACCCCTGGCATCAATACTATATATGCACCGAGTTCATGAATATTGTCTATCATGGAAGTTACATACCTGTCTTCAATGGTTTTTTTCTCCAATAATGGTTTAGAAGCGTACTTTATTGCCTCTTCCCAATTATCTATATTTTCTACAACTTGTATATTGTTTTCAAGTAATTGTTTTAGCATCTGTCGTCCTCCTGTGGTTTCTTTACTCAATAAAAGTGTAATATTTTAATTCAAAAAAATAAACAGACTTATTCTTTCAAAAATAAATTACATTTTTTGCCCCAAGAAAAAAGCACCCTAGGGTGC
>JAUXGP010000152.1 GCA_030621995.1 Psychrilyobacter sp. | reverse complement strand
TTATATTAATAATAATGATGGTTCTTATACAGAAGAAATATTGAAGATGTTTGGGGAAATATAATAAATGAGGGATGATAAAATAAACTTATCATCCCTTATTTGTTATATTTTTCCAAACATCTCCGATACTTCTTCTGTATAAGAACCGTCATCATTGTTAATATAAAGAGGTGGCTGGATCACCAAGCCTGCTTCGGCACCCTTTAACCCTTCAATCAATATGATTTTAGCCGCCTTATTCCTTGTTGTATGGCAAAACCTTATTCTTTTGGGTTCTATCTTATATTTTTTCATAAGTTCTAAGATATCTGCCAGTCTGTCTGCTCTATGCACCATGGTAAAATTCCCTCTGAATTTCAGCAGATAACTCCCGGCTTTTATTATATCTTCTAAATTAATTAAAATTTCATGCCTTGCATAGGTCAGCTGATCTAAGTCATTCAATTGATTTTTATCTCCAGTAAATTTAAAAAACGGTGGATTGGTTATCACTGCATCAAAACTCTGGTCTGTAAATTGTAATTGTATATTTTTTATATCACCTTTCACGACCTCTACCTGAGATTCTAATTTATTGAGGATGATATTTCTACAGGCCAGATCTACTGAGATATCCTGTATCTCTATCCCTACTATCTTAGCATTGGTTCTCCTAGACAGGAGCATTGGAATTACACCATTCCCTGTCCCCAGATCCATAATATTTTTCCTTCCTTTATTTATAGTCAAAAAGTTAGATACTAATACTGAATCTATAGAAAAATTAAGATAATCATTTCTTTGGATTATTTTCATATCACTATAATTTAAAAAATCTATAATAACTTCATTCTTATGATTTTTACTTTTTTTCTCATCTTGTTTTGTCATCTTTTTATCATCACCTATTTATTATAATTTATTTCACAAAAAAACAAGTCTAGGAGATCCTAGACTTTATTTTTTATTCATATCTTTGATTAATTTAGATAACATCTCTTTTATCCCTGTATCTACATTTCTAAATCTAATGTTATTTTGGATCGATTCAAATCCCTTTTCTTCAACTATTCTTCCCACTGTATTCTCTAAAAAATCATAGGTAGTTTTTTCAATTGCTTTAAAATCTAAAGTTATTTTCACATCCCTTTTCAAGTTGTTCATAATATTTAAGTAAAGTACCTCAGCATCTTGGTCTATAAAATTTTTAACTACTATTACCATCTCATATCACTCCTATTCTGTTGATACCCTTAATACAACAGGGCAGTGGTCAGATCCCATTATATTATTTAATATTCTGGCATCCTCTATATTATTTACAAATGACTCATTTACAATATGATAATCTATCCTCCATCCAATATTCTTTTCCCTGCTTATAAACCTATAAGACCACCACGAATATTTAGTTTCTTCAGGCTGAATATACCGAAAAGTATCTATATAACCACATTCTAAAAACTTGGTCATCCAATCTCTTTCTTCAGGCAGATATCCTGGATTTTTTTCATTTTTTTTAGGATTGGTCAGGTCAATCTCTCTGTGTGCCACATTTAAATCCCCACATAAAATTACATTTTTACCTAGATCAACCAGTTCATTGCACCTTTCCATTATAGCGGTGTTAAATCTTAATTTATAATCCAATCTTTTCCCCTCACTCTGACTGTTGGGAAAATAACAGTTGATTAAATTAAAATTTTTATATTCTAATTCTATATACCTGCCTTCAAAGTCAAATTCTTTAATATCCATCTTCCTGACATTTAAAGGTTCTACTTTTGTATATACCGCAACTCCTGAATATCCTTTTTTTTCAGCTGAAAAAAAATAAGATTTATATCCATCTATCTGGGTTAATTTTTCCTCCAACTGCTCTAGTTGAGCCTTTGTTTCTTGAATACACAGAATATCAGGATCTTCTTTTAAAATCCATTCCACAAAACCTTTTTTTTGAATTGCTCTTATTCCGTTGACATTCCAAGAATATATATTCATTAACTTAGGCTCCCTTTTTGAAGATACCTCTTTAATTTAGCTATAATCATATTTATAGCTATCTTATTCTCTCCACCTCTAGGTATTATCACATCTGCATATCTCTTGGATGGTTCACAAAATTCTAAATACATTGGTTTTACAGTTTCTAAATATTGTTTTTTTACTGAATCAAAGGTTCTGCCCCTTTCATTGATATCTCTTTCGATCCTTCTTAAAAGCATCTCATCTGCATCGGTATCAACAAATATTTTTACATCCAGCATATCTCTTATCTCTGGAATAGAGAGAATAAGTATCCCCTCTATAACAATTATTTTAGATGGATTTATTTTTACTACCTCTTCTTTTCTTGAATGAGTTTTAAAGTCATATATAGGTCTCTCTATAGCCTTTCCAGCTTTTAAATCCATCAAATGTTTCTTTATAAGGTCAAATTCTATAGACTCAGGATGATCAAAATTGACTTTTGCCCTCTCTTCTATAGATAATTCCTTTAATTCTTTATAATATGCATCTTGTTCAACCAGTACTGCGTCTTCTGACTTAAATGCCTTTATCAGGTTATGAGCAACTGTTGTTTTTCCAGATCCACTTCCCCCTGCTACTCCTACAAATATACAGTTATTCATGGTACCCTCCTTTAAATATAGCTTTGATAATTATACCCTATCTCTTATAAAATATCAATGATGGTTCTTTTTAATCATTTATAAATTATAATCCTTTTTCCTTCTTTAATATCTTCAATATATAAATTTTTTCTATTGATTTAAAGATTTGTTGGTGAATCGGCATAAATTTTTCTATATTTGAATCTAATTCAAACATTTTTTTTGCTTTTACTAATAAGTCTTCCTTTTCATTTTCTTCCATCTTTTCATATAGTTCCAACAAAACTTTGTAGATTGGATTGTTCAAATCAACCTCTTCATCTACCTTTGATTTAGGTGGTTCCACTATCTCAGCATCCATTATCTCCAGATGGGATTGCTGATCCTTTACTGCCTTAGGTTTTTTAATTGTTTCTTTCCTTTTAGATGTATTTATTTCCTCCAAAAGACCTTTATCACTCTTTACATTTTTTAAGATCCCGTTGATATAAGCCACTAAAGTTTTGGATATATCAGTTTTTAAATTTGAATATAAAATATCTAAAATATGTATTGTTACTTTTTCACTCTCTTCATTATATAACTTTATAATCTTATTTTCTGCTCTTTTATTCCAATTTTTAGAAACAAATATATTCCTTTTTGCCTTGGATATAGCTTTTAGAGTGGCTTCCGACATCTCATTGACATCTTTAACAATTATCTCAGCGGCCTTATTAGGTATCTCTAATTTAATTTGTTTTTGTGTTGAATTTTTCAGGGCTCTTTTCTTTTTTCCTTTCAAAATATAATCTGAAATATGACACTCTCCATCTTTATCCACATTATATTTAAACCTATAGACATAACTTTTTTTTCCCTTCAAAGGATGAACTTCATAGGTTAAAAGATAACCTTTTTCCACTAAAGTATCAAAAGATTTATTTATTCTTTTCATCACTTGTTTCATCTTACTTACTTCATATTCCTTGGTTTCCCCGGTCTTTAACACCTTTCTTATCCTACTCTTTAGAGTTAGTGGAATTATAGTTGCCAGTGTTTCTATCCTAAATTCACCCTCAGTATTAGCAAATCTTTTCATACTCAAAAATTGATATATCTTTTCTGCAGCTCTATCAGATTTCCTCAAAATATTCAGTTGATGCCTGTCAAAAATAGAGTAATGTTTTATCCTCAATTCCTCTATTATCCTATGATCTAATCTCACCTTATAGTAAACTTTCATCTTATTTGTTTTTATATTTTTTTCCTTAAATTTTTCATATTTCACCAAATTAAGCGGTTCTTTATAAACTTCTCTGATTATATTCCCTGCAGCTTTTTTATTTCTAATCATTACTTTATACGTCGTTGCCTGCAGATTATATAGAGTTTCTTCCATCTTTCTATAATATTTCATAGAAAACTTTAACCCTAAATAATCTATAACTTCCTCAATATTAAAGGTGATATACTCCTTTGTAGGATCATCAGCCAAAATTTCTTGAAATTTATATAAAATAAAATAAAATACATTCTTTTCAAAATCTGAAGGCTGTTGATTTCTTATCCCTTCAAAATTATCCGTACTCAAAGAAGCTCCAAATTTAATCCCTGCATTGGCTATTTCATATACCAAGTTTACATTTCTCTGCCTTTTAGACGTAAAAAATGGTAAAATTATGAATAAAAAAGGTTGATTAATCGTATCTCTTATGTCCATATCCTCTAAATATAAAGACACTGTTTTCGTCGGGATTATTTTAGGCTTATAACTTTTAATATTTATACTAAGGTCATTTTTATTCCCTATCTCTAATATTTCTAATAAAGATCCTTGATTTTTTTCAGACATTTCTATCCCACCTTATCATCATTTTCAATTTATAATTTTATCATCCTTTACAGGTTATAACATTTTTTCATCGTTTTTTCAAGTTTTATTTTTGTCATCACTTATTATTTATAATCTGGTATTCCTTAAAAAACCTACTCAACCGATCTTTTATTGGCCTTTTTTATAATCCTTTAATTACTATAATTTATCAACCACAGTATATTTAGGCGTTTATTGTTCATCCCTTATTATTTATAATTAATATCTAAACCTACCATTAGGTATCCCCTTGATAATTCAAGGCTTCTTTATCATCACTGTATTATTAACTTCATTTAAACTTAATAAAT
>JAUXGP010000098.1 GCA_030621995.1 Psychrilyobacter sp. | reverse complement strand
TGTTAAAAATAAAACTAGGGAGGTAAGGATGAAGAAAAAATTATTAATACTAGGGGTATTAGCAACTTTATTATTTACAGGCTGTGGAGGATCGGATAAGGAAACAACAGGAACAAATGAAGGGAAAGGTAAGCCGATAACCTTTGTAATGGGAACATCTAATTTTAATGGTGATTTTTATGAGGGATGGACAAATTCGGCATATGATGCAAATATCAGAAGATTAGTCTGGGGGGGAGGACTTTTATCACCGACAGACAAGGGAGAGTTAGCTCTTGCTTCGTTTGTAGAGAGTAAAACATTGTCAAAATCAGATCCCTCTAAAGAAAATGAAGATATTTGGACATTTAAGATAAAGGATGGAATGAAATTTTCAAATGGAGATTCATTGACTGCCAAAGATGTAAAGTTTACGTATGATTTTTATATGGATAAAGATGCACTATCAGCTACAGGAGCGACAACAAGTATTCCAGAATATATTGATAGAACAGAACTAGATGAGGAAAATAATAGTGTAACTTTTTATTTAAAGAAGATTTTATATACTACAGATAATACTATATTTGGAGAAACTTTTTATATATTAGTTTCTACAATGATTCTTGCAGGAGCTAAAAAAGATGAAATTACTCCCCAGCAATGGGTAAAAGCTAATATGTCTACCCCAATAGGATACGGGCCGTATAAAATTGAGGAATATGTGGAATCACAATATGTAAAATTATCTATAAATGAAAACTATGAGGGGAATTTTGAAGGGGATAAGCCTAGTATAGATACTCTTATTGTTCAGAATATACCTGAAGAAACTAAGATCACTCAATTGGTTACAGGAGAAATCGACGGTCTTGCAAATATTGGGAAGGAAGAAAATGTAGATGCAGTATTATCAGAAACAGATACTTTATCAACTAATAACTATTTCCGTCATGGCGGGGGACAGATTACGTTCCATTCGGATTTCGGTCCTGTTCAGCTGCCAGAAGTAAGAAAAGCTTTTGCTTATGAATTTGATAGAATTAAATTTAGAAATATTTTCTTAGGGAAATATGGGATTTCATCCAATGCACCATACTCTAGAAATATGTGGATGATGTATGATAAAGGAGAAAACTTAGGTACAGAGGGGAACTTTGAAAAATCATTGACAAGTTATGATATTTTAGATGCAGATGGTCAGTGGAATGAAGCTGCAAATATAGTAGAAGCAAAGAAGTTATTGGATCAGGCTGCAGCTAAAACTGAAGGTTTATATGCAAAATTAACTAAAGATGCAAATGGAATCTATCTATGGGAAGGAAAGGAGCTTACTCTTAACCTGGCTATTACATCAGCATGGACAGATGCAATTAACCTTACTCTGACTAAGCAAGTTCAAAATAAATTCGGAATCAAAATCAATATAGATTCTATGGACTGGTCAATCATGGCAAATAATTTATATGGAAACGCAGCTTTAAGTGAAAGAAAATACCATATGTTTACAGGTGGAACATCATATGTATTAAAAGCTAATCCATATGCTGATTGGTCTAAGACAAAGATCTTACCGTTTGGAAAAGGTTCTTCAAGTAATACAACAAGATATGTTGGAGATGAGAAATTACTTGAAATTATAAGGGATGCTAATCCATCGACTGAAGAGGGAACTATTAACTATAAGAAAAACTGGAGAACATGGATTGAAGAAGTTAATAAAGACCTGCCATTATTACCATTATATTCAAATAACTACTACGATGCTTACACAAATAGAGTGGAGAACTTTGAGACAAATGCTTTATGGCAATGGCCTTATGCAATTATAAAAGCAGATTTCAAAAAATAATAAATAGAATAAAATGAGCAGAGCATAGTCTCTGCTTATTTATTGGAGGTAAATGTGGAAAATGAAAAACAACAAGGAAAACTAAGAACTATATTCGATACAGTATTTCCTTATATAAAATACATAGGAAACAGATTATTACACCTGTTGCCGGTTGTAATAATAATTTCAATAGTTATCTTTACATTGATACAGCT
Source organism: Psychrilyobacter sp. (assembly GCA_030621995.1). Classification (GTDB taxonomy): domain Bacteria; phylum Fusobacteriota; class Fusobacteriia; order Fusobacteriales; family Fusobacteriaceae; genus Psychrilyobacter. Next base: position 4,300 of record JAUXGP010000098.1, on the reverse strand, counting down.
TATGCCAGGAGACCCGATCTTAGCTATGATTAATCCGGAGACAACTGCTAATATGACCGAGGAGCAAAGAATAGCGTATATAGAAACCATGAGAAAAGTATTGGGGTACGATAAGCCCGTTATAGTAAGATATTTTTTATGGTGGAGAGATGTGTTGACTGGTAACTTTGGTTATTCTGTGGCACTTAATAAACCCATCAATGAATTTATAGGCAGTTATATTATGAACTCATTTAAGGTTAATATTGTAGGCTTTGTTATAGCTTTTTTAATTGCTATACCTATTGGAATTAAATCAGCAGTAAAGAAAAATACAAGGTACGATAAGATTGTAACTGTGGTATCTATGGTAGGAATATCTCTACCATCATTCTTTATGGCGCTATTATTAGTACTATTATTTTCTGCAGTACTTAGAGTTTTACCATTTTCTGGAATGATAGATCCTAGAGGAGTAAGGCCTGAGTATATGTATTATATCCTGCCGGTTTCAGTAATTGTACTTTCATCCCTTGCAAGTTTAATCAGGTATATAAGAAATGCCATGATTGAAGTATTGAAGGCTGATTATATCAGAACTTCCAGAGCAAAAGGTTTAAGTGAAAAAGTGGTTATCTATAGACATGCTTTTAAAAATGCATTGATTCCTGTGATCACAATCATAGGGTTCTGGATACCTGCATTATTTGGCGGGTCTATCATCGTAGAAAAGATATTTGCATGGCCTGGAATGGGTCTTTTAATGAACCAGGCATATCAATTTAAAGACAGGGGAGTTTTAGCGACTGTATTGTTATTCTTTGCAGTGTTGACACTTTTTGCTAACCTGTTTGTTGATGTGGGTTATGCACTGGTAGATCCTAGAATAAAAGCAAGGAGGATAAAATAATGAGTAATAACGATAAATTAAGTAAAGAGCATGAAAAAATTATTTCTCCTACAAGGCAGATAATGGATAAATTTAAACACAATAAATTGGCTATGGTAGGGCTTATTTCCTTTGGATTATTACTACTAGTCATAGTAGGAGCTCAAATTTATGTCCATCTAACTAACTATGATCTGGCTCATGTAGATATATCGAAAAAATATATGAAGCCTAGTATGCAGCATCTGTTTGGGACAGATGCACAGGGAAGAGACCTGTTCCTGAGAGTATTGGCAGGAGGATGGATCTCGATCCAAGTGGGATTTTTATCAACTATATTATCCATAGTATTAGGAGTATCTATAGGAGCTACAGCAGGTTTCTTCGGTGGAAAGGTAGATACCTTAATTATGAGGGGAACAGAGATCGTTTCATCATTCCCATTCTTAGCTATAGCAATGACTATTTCAGCTATATTTATGGATTTAGATGCTCAACTTAGGTTATATTTAATAATATTTATCCTTGGATTCTTAAGATGGACTGGATTAGCCAGAATGGTCAGGGGTCAGATTTTATCCCTGAGAGAACAGGAATTTATAGTAGCTACAAGAGCACTTGGGATCAGCAGTTACAACCAAATAACTAAACATTTGATTCCCAACGTACTGACATATGTAATCGTAAGCGGAACTTTGACCTTTGCAGGAGCCATCCTTACAGAATCATCCCTGTCATATTTAGGGCTGTCAGTTACAGAGCCTATTCCTACATGGGGAAGACTTATCAGTCTATCTGCCAAGAACGCTATTATAATGACAAATTACTGGTGGACTTGGATCTTCCCGGGATTGGCATTATTTATTCTAATCATGAGTATCAATGTAATTGGTGAAGGGCTGAGAGATGCGGTGGATCCAAAGTCTCAGTATGTAACTAAGGAACAGAGGATAAGACTGAAAGAAAAGAGAAAAAGAGAAAAAGAAAGACAAAAAAGAAGAAAATTAGCAAAGGCGGCGATGTAGATGAAAACACAAGAAAACTTACTTGAAATAAGAAATCTGCATACTTATTTCTTTACCAATAAAGGGACTATAAAGGCAGTAAATGGTGTAGATATGGAGATCCAAAGAGGGAAAACTCTGGGAGTTGTAGGAGAATCGGGATCAGGAAAATCAATAACTTCATTCAGTATCTTGAGACTTATAGAAGACCCGGGAGATATCGTAGAGGGAAGTATAATGTTTGACGGACAGGAACTATTGGACTATACAGAGGACGAGATGAGAAGTATCAGGGGAAATGAAATATCTATGATATTCCAGGAGCCTATGACCAGTCTGAACCCTGTATTAAAGATAGGGGAACAATTAGGAGAACCATTGATCCTCCATCAAGGGATGGATAAAAAACAAGCTTGGGCAAGATCGATAGAACTTCTAAGAGAGGTAAAAATACCTGAGCCTGAAGGGGTAGTACATAACTATCCTCATCAATTATCAGGTGGGATGAGACAAAGGGTAATGATTGCCATGGCATTAGCTTGTGAGCCAAAATTACTTATCGCTGATGAGCCGACAACTGCCTTGGATGTAACTATTCAGGCACAGATATTTAACCTTATGAATGACCTGAAGAAAAAACATAATACAGCTATATTATTTATAACACATGACTTAGGAGCTATAGCAGAATTAGCTGATGATGTAGTGGTGATGTATACAGGAGAAGCGGTGGAAAAAGCTCCGGTAGAGATTTTATTCTCAAAAGTTTCGAAGTTTTCCCATCCATACAAGGAAGGATTATTAAATTCCATCCCTAAATTAAACGAAGAAGTGGAATACTTGGATCAAATAGACGGAAGTGTACCACACCCGCTAAACCTTCCGATAGGCTGCAGGTTTGCACCTCGTTGTAAGTTTGCTACTCAAAAATGTATAGACGAAAAACCAAATCTTGTAGAGGTAGAGGAAAATCATCTGATCAGGTGTTTCTATCCAAATAAGGAGCAGAGAGATGGAAAATAGAAAAGTAATATTAGAAACTAAAAATTTAAAACAATATTTCCCTACCGGGAAAAGAAAAAATGGTGAAAGATTATTTGTTAAGGCAAATGATGGGATAGATATGGTGCTCTATGAAGGCGAAACTATAGGAATCGTAGGAGAATCAGGCTGTGGGAAGTCTACATTTGGTAGAAGTTTACTTAAATTGTACACTCCAACAGCGGGAAAAATAATCTATGATGGCAGAGATATAACCGATCTGTCTGTCAAAGAGATGATCCCTCTTAGACGTGAGATGCAGATCATATTCCAAGATCCGTATTCATCATTAAACCCCAGGATGACGGTTGGGAATATAATCGGGGAAGCTCTGGTAGAACACAAGATATATAAGGCCGGGTCGAAGGAATTGGAAACATATGTAAAAAAAATAATGAAAACTTGTGGGCTGGACGACTATATGATCTATAGATTTCCTCATGAGTTCAGTGGAGGACAAAGACAAAGAATCGGGATAGCCAGATCCTTGGCACTAAAACCTAAATTTATAGTCTGTGATGAAGCTGTATCTGCATTGGACGTATCTATTCAATCACAGGTAATAAACCTATTGAATGACTTAAAGAAGGAATTCGGGATGTCATATCTCTTTATATCTCATGATCTGTCAGTAGTGAAACATATCTCTGACAGGATCGGGGTAATGTATCTGGGGAATATGGTAGAACTGGCTCCCAAAAAAAATCTATATGCAACTCCTCAACATCCATATACTAAGGCACTGTTATCTTCAATCCCGGAAACAGATCTGGAGATCATAAAGAATAGAAAGAGGATTGTATTGGAGGGAGATATCCCATCAAATGTAACTCCTCCAGCTGGATGTAAATTTCATACTAGATGCCCTATAGCTAAGGATGTCTGTAAAGCAGAAGAACCTAAGTGGGAAGAGGTATCAGAGGGTCACTTTGTAGCTTGTCACTATAAGGGTGCAGAACTTGTTTAAGGATAAAGAAAAAGGGACTATGGAAGATCTCATTTCTAAAAAAGAAAAACTTAGACGGGAAGATGATGAATTAAAAAAATTGATAGATGAAACGGAATTTGAAAAGAATGATGCTAAAGCACTTATAATTGCGGCGTTGACAACTATCGTACCGGTAGTTTTGATAGCTTGTTTATTATTTTATCTCGTTATAAAATTTATTTTTAAATTTTAAGGGATAGATAAAAAAAGGAGTTTATTCATCTCAGGGTGTGTAAGCTCTTTTTCTTAGGGGAGGAATTATGAATAATTGGAATTTAGATAGATTGTACCCGTCATTTGACTCAAAGGAGTTTAATGAGGATTTAATCAGATTAGATGAAAATATAGTGGAGTTAAACAACTATAAAGATAGATTAGATGATAGTGTGGAAACTGTAG
>JAUXGP010000260.1 GCA_030621995.1 Psychrilyobacter sp. | reverse complement strand
GATATAATAGGTAACCTCGAGAAAAATAAGAAAGAAGTAGAAACTATATAGAATATATATAATCTTAAGATTATAATTTTAAAAGGGAGATTTTCTCCCTTTTTTATTTACCCTTTCACCATCTATAGTTTTTTCATATGAATACAATGTTATTTAGATATTTTTATTAATGGTTGTTTTTTAGTATAATCATACAGTATTAAGTTTGATAATAATTAACATTATCATATATATTATCAGTAGGAGTGTGAAAGTATGAAAAAAATGACATTAACAACTAAGATCTTAATTAGTTTAGCAGGAGGGATCATAGCAGGGTTATTACTGTTTCCCCTAAAGGATATACCCTTTATAGAACACTATATAATCGGATTTTTTCTAAAACTAGGCGGGTCTTTATTTATAAAATCTATTAAAATGCTGGTGGTTCCTCTGGTTTTTATTTCCTTAACAGTGGAAAGTTCTGCCATAGGTGACACCAAAAAACTCGGAAGAATCGGAATAAAAACTTTAAGTTTTTACCTGTTTACAACAGCTGTTGCAATAACAATAGCCCTTGTTTTAGCCAATATAATAGACCCGGGAAATGGTTTAGTCATCGAAAACATCAGTAAAACCAGCACAATTGTCAGCGACTCTAAATCCTTTGTCGATGTCCTTATCGATATCGTACCATCCAACCCAATATCAGCCATGGCCAAGGGAAATATGCTGCAGATAATATTTTTTGCCCTGCTCACAGGTATGGGACTGACTATCTTAGGAGATAAAGTCAGCAAGATAAAAGACCTATTTGATCAATCCAATGATCTTATTTTAGAGCTGGTAAACCTCATCATGCAGATGGCTCCCATCGGTGTATTCTGCCTTATTGCCACAACGTTTTCGACATTGGGATATCAGGCCATGGTTCCTTTGTTTAAATATATAATGACTACACTTTTAGCATTATTAATCCATGTTTTAGTTACATATCAAGGTCTTTTATACCTGGCGGCTAAAATAAATCCAATTGTATTTATAAAGAAATTCATCCCTGCTATCTCTGTGGCATTTTCTACATCGAGCAGTGGAGCTACAATCCCTGTTAATTTAGAGATCCTTAAGGATAAATTTGGAGTTTCAAAATCTACAAGTTCATTTACTATACCACTGGGAGCCTCGATAAATATGGATGGAACCTCTATTATGCAGGGTGTCGCTGTGGTATTTATAGCTTCTGCCTATGGTGTCTCGTTAAGTATGGGAGATTATATGATGGTTATTTTAACTGCAACCTTGGCTTCTATCGGCACAGCAGGTGTCCCGGGAGCCGGTCCTATCATGCTTTCAATGGTTCTTACTCAGGTGGGCTTACCTATAGAGGGAATAGCTCTTATCATGGGGGTAGACAGAATAATAGATATGAACAGGACTGCTGTAAATATAACCGGAGATGCTGTCTGTACTTTGATTATTGCCAAATCTGAAGGTGAAGATATAAACAGAAAGGGTAAGGTAGAATTAATTTAAAGGAAATTTCATAAAAAAAGCCAATTTATTAAGTAGATATATTACTTTAAATTGGCTTTTTTTTTATTATCTAGAGTCATGTTGTTTTTTATTGGAGGAGATTGCTGTGAATAACTTAGCTGAATTTATAGATGTTTTAACCCGGAGAAAAAAATCGGATCTGGTTTTTAAAAACGCAAAAATTATAAATGTATTCAGTCATGAAATTATAGAGGGAGACTTAGCTGTCCATGGAGACCGGATCGTAGGAGTCGGTGATTTTTCCGGAATCTGTGAGATAGACCTCTGTGGTGCCTATATTTCACCCGGTCTTATTGATGCCCACGTTCACATAGAATCTTCCATGCTGACACCTGAAAATATGGCAAATTTAATTCTTCCCCGAGGTACTACGACTATCATAGCCGATCCCCATGAAATAGCTAACGTGTCGGGACTCAGAGGAATAAAATATATGCTGAAAGCCACTGAAAATATCCCGTTAAATGTCTTTATCAACCTTCCATCCTGTGTTCCTGCTACTACCTTTGAATCTTCCGGGGCTGTTTTAGATGCAGATGATCTAAAAGCCTTTATCCACCATAAAAGGGTTCTGGGTCTGGCAGAATTTATGAATTTTCCCGGAATTATAAAGAAAGACCCTGAGGTCTTAAAAAAATTGGATCTGGCTCATAAAAACAATAAAATTATTGACGGTCATGCCCCTGATATGAATAGCGAGGATATTCGTACCTATGCAGGAGTAGGTATCTCTACAGATCATGAATCTGAAACCTACGATGAATTATTAAATAAAATAAGAAATGGAATCTATGTGTTGATTCGAGAGGGGTCAGGAGCTAAAAATTTAGAGGGTTTAGCCAAAGGTCTGCCCGATAATCTAAATCTCACAAGGTGGTGCTGCCTGTGTACAGATGATTCCCACCCTGAAACTCTTATTAGGGAGGGACACATAGATAAACTCCTAAAAAAATTAGTGAAATTAAATATAGATCCCATTACTGCTGTCCAAATGGCAACTATAAATCCTGCAAAATGTTATGGCCTGGAAAAATTAGGAGCTGTTGTCCCCGGATATAAAGCAGATTTAGTTATTTTTCAAGATCTCATTGATTTCAAAGTATTAAAAACCTATAAAGATGGCAGGGAAGTCTATGATGGTATACATAAGGTAGAGATTCAAAATACCTATATGGATAAAAAATTACTTTCCAGTGTAAATATTGATACGGATAAAAAAGACCTAAAAATATTTTTAAAGAGTCAAACAGTGAATATGATCGAGCTTATCCCCGGAAGTTTACTTACGAAAAAAACCATCTCTCAAATAATTTTAGAAGATGGAGAGTTTAAAACAGCAAATAATTCAGGGGTTTTAAAGTTGTTTGTTATTGAACGTCACCATGGGACAGGAAACCTCGGAAAAGGTCTCGTTAAAAATTTCGGTAATTTTAGAGGAGCTATAGCTTCTACAATCTCCCATGATTCCCATAATTTAATAGTTATAGGAGATTC
>JAUXGP010000118.1 GCA_030621995.1 Psychrilyobacter sp. | reverse complement strand
TATAAGGGGTTAGAAGAATTGATCGAGGGAGTAATAGACAACCAAAAACAAATCAAAGATACAGCCTCACTGGATCTGAGAGACATTAGATATAGTAAAAATTTAATTCAAAACAATATCAAAAGAAAATTTGATGATCTGATCTCAAACCCTGCCTATGCCAAGGCTATCCAAGAGAAGATAGTAACAGTAAGGGACGGCAGGAGCGTAATACCTGTAAAAACAGATTTTAAAGGACAGATCAAGGGAATAGAACACGACAGATCATCCAGCGGACAGACTGTATTTATAGAGCCTATCAGTGTCGTTTCATTGAATAATAAGATGAGAGAGTTGGAGGTAAGGGAAAGGGAGGAGATCAGAAAGATCCTTCTGAGACTTACCGATAATCTCAGAACTAATCTAGCGGGGGTAACAGAAGTAGGAGAAGCTCTTTTAATGCTGGATTATTTAAATGCTAAATGCAGTTATGGACTGGATAATAAATGTATAATCCCCAGATTAAATCAGAGGGAATATATTTCCATCATAGAAGGAAGACATCCGTTAATCAACCCCAGAGAAGTTGTACCTTTAACTTTTGAATTGGGAAAAAACTACAATACCTTACTCATTACCGGACCAAATACCGGAGGTAAAACAGTAGCTTTAAAAACAGCTGGACTGCTGACAGTTATGACATTATCCGGGATACCGATTACAGCCAGTGATAAAACAGATATTGGATACTTTAGTGCTGTCTATGCTGATATAGGTGATGAGCAGAGTATCGAACAGAATTTATCATCTTTCTCGGCACACTTAAAAAATATTCAAAGTATCTTAGTAGGAGTAACCAAGGCAAGTTTGGTATTGTTAGACGAGCTGGGTTCAGGAACAGACCCGATAGAGGGATCGGCATTTGCCATGGCAGTGATAGATTATCTCAAAGAAAAAAAATGTAAATCCATGGTATCTACCCATTATAGTGAAGTAAAAGCTCATGGGTATAACGAGGACGGTATAGAGACTGCATCTATGGAATTTAATTCTGAAACACTGTCTCCTACATATAGATTACTTATGGGAATTCCCGGGGAGAGTAATGCTCTCACCATTGCCAAAAGACTGGGAATACTGCCCGAGGTAATTGAAAAAGCGAAAAGTTATATCAGTGAAGAGGATAAAAAAGTAGAGGGAATGATCACTAATATAAAGGAACAATCGGACGAATTGGAAAGAGCCAACGAAGAAGTGCAGAGTTTAAAATTAGAGGCTGAAAAACTAAAGGACCGATATGCTGAAAAGGTAAGAACACTGGAAAAAGAAAAAGAGGAAATACTGGAAAAAGCATATAAAGAATCGGAACAGATGATGAAAAATATGCAGGCCAAGGCTAAAGCTCTGGTTGATAAGATCCAGAGGGAAGACCATAAAAAAGATGAGATAAAGGATGTTCAAAAAAGTCTGAATATGCTCCGAAACTCCATGGTGGAGGAAAAAAAGAGAAAACTGATGATGAAACCAAAGGTTATCAGAAAGATATCTTATGGAGTAGGAGACAAAGTCTTTGTAAAGAGTTTAAAACAGCATGCAATTATCCTGCGTCTATTTATGAATAAGGACCAAGCTCAAGTACAGGCTGGAATCCTAAAGATGGTAGTATCGTTGGAAGATATCGGGCTAATGAAAGAAGAGAAGAAAAAAACATACACTAAGATGCACAGCCATAAAGGAAGCAGTGCTACCTACAAGATCGATCTGAGGGGTCAGATGGTAGAAGAGGCAATCCATGAGCTGGAAAACTATATGGATAGAGCTACATTGAGTGGATACAGTGACATCCAAGTGGTTCATGGTAAGGGAACAGGACAACTGAGAAAGGGAATCCAGGAATACCTTAAAACATGCAGATATGTAGCCAGCTTTAGAGATGCAAATATGAATGAAGGTGGACTGGGATGCACAGTAGTAACGTTGAAATAGATTATTATTATATAGTAGCTGCAGCAGGAGTTGGAAAGAGGATGGGGCTCTCCTACCCTAAGCAGTTTTTAGAGGTCGACGGAAAACCGATATTTATCAAGACTCTGGAAGTGATTGAAAAAAATCATAGGGTGACAGGAATTGTAGTTGTTACCAACAAAGAATATATATCGGAAGTTAAGAAGATGTGCAGAACTTTTAAAATAACCAAGGTGATAGATGTAGTTAGCGGCGGAATCGAGCGGCAGGATTCTATCTATAATGCATTACAGCAGATTCCGAAAGATAGTATAATAGGAGTTCAGGATGGGGTGAGACCCTTTATAGAGGATAGATATATAGAGGATTCTTATACTAAACTGATGGAAGAAACTGATTTAGATGGTATAGTTGTAGGAGTCCCTGTAAAAGATACCATAAAGGTAGTGGATTCAAATGGGAAGATAGCCGATACTCCTAAAAGAGATCTGCTCTTCGCTGCCCAGACTCCTCAGGTATTTAAAGGGGAGATCCTGCATAGAAGTTATGAGGAAGCCAGAAAACAAAAGTTTTTGGGGACAGACGACTCCTCCCTGGTGGAAAAAGCGGGGGGATGTGTAGGCGTTCTCATGGGAAGTTATGAAAATATAAAGATAACCACACCGGAAGACCTGTTGATTTTTTCTAAAGAAAAAAGATTTTGAATTATGTAGGGGCAGCTCTTGTGGCTGCCTTGTCTAAGAAAAGAGGAGATTAAGATGAAATTAGCGGTAGCACAAATAAATCCCACACTTGGGAATGTAGAAAAAAATAAGGTAAAAATGATAACATATATAGAAGGTGCTATAGAAAAAGGAGTGGAACTAGTGGTTTTTCCGGAATTATCTCTGACAGGGTATTTATTGGAGGAGTTAACCTTTGATGTAGCGGGAATCCCCGTAGAATTTTATGAGCTGAGTAAAAAGATAAGTATCTTATTCGGCGGGATTGAGGAGAGCAGGGATTACTATTACTATAATTCTGCCTTCTATTTAGAGAACGGAAAATTACAGCATACCCACAGAAAGATATATCTGCCGACCTATGGTCTTTTCGATGAGGGAAGATATCTAAAATCCGGGAACGAGGTAAAAGCATTTGATACAAAATTTGGCAGATTCGGTATCTTGATCTGCGAAGATGCATGGCACCTGTCGAACCCTTATTTACTCAGTATGGACGGAGCTGACTATATATTTACCTTGGTAAACAGTCCCTCAAGGGGAGCTCAGGGGGCAAAACTGTCTTCTAATCAAACCTGGGATGAGATGATGAAAACCTATTCTAAATTACTCACAAGTTTTTATATCTTTGCCCACAGGGTGGGGTATGAAGATGGAGTAAATTTCTTTGGCGGATCCAGGGTATACTCTCCCAACGGGGATATTTTAGGTGAAGCTAAAGGTTTTGAAGAGGATATGATAGTAGTGGATTTAGATAAGAGGAATCTGAGGAGAGCCAGGATAAATAATCCTGTAATGAGAGATGAAAAACCAGAATTAGTCATGAGAAGTTTAGAGAAGATAATTGGATAATTAATAATTTAATCAAAATGGTTGCGAATTTACAAAGGGGTAATTCATGAATTGCCCGTACTTACAAGTTATTGGTTTGTGCGAAGCACATAGGAGGGGTTATATTATGAATAAAATTTTAAAGAATATAATAGGAGCAGTAGTTTTAGCAGTAATATTGTTGGTTTTTTATCTGTTTACTTTTCAACTGTCCCACGAGAGGCTGATAGTAAAGGAAAGTAAGGCAGTGATATCTATTGGAGACCTGAACAGTAAAAAAGTAAATACCTACTATGAGCTCTATGAAAAAGCTGCCCAAACAGACCTTAAAGAGGCTAAAAAGTGGATGAAATATATAAAGGGATTAGACCTTATCTATTACAATGATTCTAACGATGAAAACAGGCAAGAAGATAAGGAAATAATCGTTGTAAACATAGGATGGTTATATCCTGTCGCTAAATTTAAACAAGGGGAATATTTTGATGATCTGGGGAAAAACTATTTTTCTCTGAAAGAGGTCTATCAAAAACAACTGGAAGAAGAATATGATGTAGACAAAAAAATCTATATGACCAACTACAAGGGATATTATTTTATATCGGATGATGTGATGAAACTATCTGACTATATGAGATTGGTCATAAAAAAAGAGATAAATAAAAATATATCCTCTAAGATGAAAGGGGATACCTTGGGAGAAGCAGTAATAGATCTAGATGGATTAGCTCAAGGGCTGGATGCTGTAAAGATAAATTTAGACTATGAAAAGAATGAACTCTCTCTGAATGGTTATCTCTACGGTGATTTAGAATTCTCAAAATATTTTAACGGGATAGAACAAAAGGATAGAAAATTTGATAAATATATGGGAAGGGACAAGATCTATATCACTAATACTGATTTTAAAGGTCTGACTACATTTATGAGGGGAAATATAAACCCGGAAATAAACTCAATGTTATCCCTGACGAAGATGTTTACAGGAAAAGACTTTGAAGACTATATGGATAAAGTGGATGGAGAAGTGGTCTATGACTATGTGAAAAATCAAATGATCCTGCCTGTAAAGGAGATAAAAGACTTTAAGAAGCTGATAGAGATCTTTGCAAAAAAAGAGGGAGACAAATATCTCCTGGGTGATGGGAAAATAATAGAGATAAAAGACAATGTTATCTACTATAACGGAATCATGTCGGAAGGGTCAATAACTCCCAAAGAAGATGAATTTATAAATATATCTTTAAATTTAGGTTTATACAATCCAATATTAAAAGATATATATATGGATATGGGAGGAAAAGTAGAAAAAAACAAGATAAAGATAAGAGCTACCATAACGGACGGGGAGCTCCTTGAAATATACAACAGGATGGAGGGAGAAAAAAATGATTAAGATACACAATACACTCACTAAAAAATTAGAAGAATTTATTCCTATAGAACCCGGTAAGGTGAAGATGTATGTTTGTGGCCCGACAGTATACAACTATATCCATATAGGAAACGCAAGACCTGCCATCTTCTTTGATACAGTGAGAAGATACCTGGAATATAGAGATTATAAAGTTACATATGTACAAAATTTTACCGATGTAGATGACAAGATGATAGAAAAAGCCAATGCTGAAGGGGTAACAGTGAAGGATATAGCCGATAAATATATCGGTGCTTATCTGGAAGATACAAAAAAAGTGAACCTGAAGGAAGAGGGGATGATAAGACCTAAGGCTACCGACCACATCAAAGAGATGATAAAATCTATCAAGATCTTGGAAAGCAAAGGGTATGCCTACGAATCTCACGGGGATGTATATTTTGATGTAGAAAAGTATAAAGAGAACTATGGTGAACTGTCCGGTCAAAAGATCGAAGATTTAAAAGCTGGAGCCAGGGTAGAAGTTACCGATATAAAAAAATCATCTGTGGATTTTGCTCTTTGGAAATCAGCAAAAGATGGGGAACTTTCTTGGGGATCACCTTGGGGGAAAGGCAGACCAGGCTGGCATATCGAGTGTAGTGCCATGAGTGAAAAATATTTAGGAGCATCATTTGATATCCATGGCGGGGGACAGGATCTTATATTCCCGCATCATGAAAATGAGATAGCTCAATCCAAGTGTTCTTACGGTGGAGACTACGCCAGATACTGGATTCATAATGGTTATATCAATATCAAAGGGGAAAAGATGTCTAAATCAAAGGGAAATTTCTTCCTTCTTCGTGAGATCTTAGAGGAGTATGAGGGGAAGGTTGTGAGGTTCTTTATGCTTTCATCTCACTACAGGAAACCGGTTGATTTTTCCGAGACAGAATTAAATATGGCTAAGAGTGC
>JAUXGP010000110.1 GCA_030621995.1 Psychrilyobacter sp. | reverse complement strand
GCTGTATCTCGTAATCCTACTTGGTATAGGATAGCTTTGATTTTATCTTTTCTAACTATTTTAGGAGCTTCCCATACTGTTTTTATCTCAGCTACCTGTCCCAGTGGTACTGATTTCCCTGTAGTCTGGTTATAGATCGGTGTATTTTTTAATACCTCGATATCTTCCCGGGAAGTTCCCTGAGATCTTAACATCACTGGAATCAATCTGTCTTCTTCCCTATAGTCTGTCAGCTTTATCCCGCTTAAGATACTGTTTAGTGAGATAGCTATATCCTGACTTGTAAGCCCTGCTCTGAGTGCTCTTTGCTGGTCTATATTAACTGTGAATTTTCTATTTTTCACACCCCAGTCAGTTTTTGTATCAGCTAAACCTACAATATTTTCTTTTACTATTTTTTCTATATCCCCGAGATATTCGTATAATTTATCTGTATCTCTACCTTTTATCCTGATCTCTATTGGACGGTCACTTGGAGATCCATTTTGCAGAGTGTCTATCTTAATATTAGCATCTGGATAATTGTCTTCAAACCAGGTTATAAGTTTAGGTTGTATCTCTGTTTTTATAAGATCAAAACTGGTAGCATTGATTATTGCAAAGGCTAAATTCGGCTGACTCATCTTAGGAGTATGAGATAATATATACCTTGGTGCACTCTCTCCTATAAATGTTCCCATGCTTAACACTCCATCCTCTTCATATTTAACCAGTGTTCCCCCAGCTAAGACATTTGCTATAAATGGTGGTTTCACCTGTTTTGGATGATCTAAGAAATATTCCTTTCGGATATATTTTTCTGCATCCAATACCATCTTAGTTGTAGTTTCTATAGATGTTCCAAATGGCAGCTCTGCTTCTACTGTTAATAGCGGTATATCTTTATCTGGCATAAATTTTACCTTAACAAAGGTTTTAAATCCAAATAAAGCGATAAAAAATATTCCAATAATTACTATACCTGCCATAAACTTATGTTTCAAAGCTTTTAGAAGAGATCCTCTATAAAGTTTATAGAATTTACTGTTATAACCCGCTTCCTGCTTCTCTACCTTTAAAAATAATACACAGAGTAGTGGAATAAGAGTTATTCCAAATATCCATGATAATCCTAAACAAATGGCAACTACATAGGTTATAGGTCCTGTATATTCTCCCATGGTTCCCTCTGCCAGCACTATTGGTAAAAAGGCTGATATGGTAACCATGGAAGAGATCATAAGTGGTCCCTTCAATGTTCTAGCAGCTTCTAAGGCAGCTTCTATTTTATCCATTCCTTTTTCCATATTTACCATGATTGCTTCTGAGATTACTATTCCATTGTCTACCAGCATCCCCAATACAATTATCAGAGCTGCCAGTGAAATTTGATCCAGACTTAAGCCGAAATAACTTAAAAATACCATGGATGATGCCATTACTATAGGGATCAATGAAGCTACGATAGCTCCTATTCTAACACCTAAAAATATTATAAGCACCAACATTACTGTAAGTATAGATTGAGCTACATTGGAGAGGAAACTTTGAATACTTGTATCTACCCTTCCGGCTTCCTGTGTTAGGTAAGTAAAGTCTACACCTATAGGGTAGCTGGATTCTACAGCTGCAATCTTCTCATCTATCTCTTTTTGAAGGTCTAAGATATTTCCTCCCTCTTTTAAAGAGATTGCAAGAAAGATAGTATCCTTACCATTAAATTTTTCCCTTGTAAGAATAGGTTCCTGATATGCTCTTCTTACTTTAGCGATATCCTCTACCCTTACCAGATTTCCCTTTGGAAGTCTGATAACTGTATTTTTTATATCATCTACAGAGTCAAAGTTTCCACTGGGTTCAAAACTTAACCTTTCCTGACCTAAAAGTATTTGTCCTCCAGGAGATAATATATTTGTGCTCTCTAGAGCTTGTTTTAGATATCCCGGAGAGATCCCAAATTGTGATAACTTAGCGTTATCATAATCTATAAATACATTTTCCGGTCTAACTCCGTATTTTACTACCTTACCTACATTTTTCATAGTCAATAACTCTTCCATTGTAAACTTGGCTATCCTTCTCAGATCCTCCATTGAGTATCCATCAGCTGTGACAGCTATCATTGTACCGTATACATCACCAAAATCATCATTTACAAATGGTGCCATTGCTCCACTTGGCAGATCTTTTACAGCGTCATCTACCTTTCTTCTCAACTTATCAAAAATTGGTCTCATTATTTTATACTCATCTTTAAACTGTACCGTAATATATGAGAACCCTTCCCTACTTTCACTGTCTATATAATCAACTTCCGGCATCTCTTGAATTCTTTTTTCAATCTTGTCTGTCACTAAGTTCTCTACCCTGCTTGGGCTGGCTCCTGGATATAGAGTAGCCACTGTAGCTGTCCTTACTACATAGCCTGGATCTTCCGCCTTTGGTAATTTAAAATAGGTAGAAACTCCAGCTAGTGCTAAAAGCAATATAAAAGTAAATGTAACTACTTTTTTCTTGATTGCTATCTCTGTTAAATTCATGTAAATTCCTCCCTATTTTAATTTTACCTGCTGACCGTCTTCTAATTTAGTCATTCCGGCTGTAATTAACTCGTCTCCCTCTGATAACCCCTCTAAAATTTCCAGACCTTTGTTGGTAACCATACCTGTTTTAACCTCAATTTTCTTGACAACTCCTACACCTTCCCCATCTTTTTCAACGATAAATACATAGTTAATGTTTGCATCCTTTAAGATTACATTTAAAGGTATGAATATCTTATTTTTCTCACTCAGTATATCCTTATTAAACTCTACAACAACAGACATTCCACTTCTTAAGCTTTTATCTGCACCTAATATAGCTACCTTTACAGGATATGTAGATCCATATTGCAGGGATGAGGTAGCCACTTCTACAACTTCTCCCAAATAATTTTTACCCAATGCACCTACATGGATATTGACCTGTGATCCAATATTTATTTGTCCGATAGCACTCTCTGGAACAAATGATATTGCTTCTAAATCTGTATCTGTATTTAATATATATACAGGTTGACCAGCAGCTACATTTTCATTCACTTCTGAGACTTTTACGGCCACCGTTCCATCTATAGAAGATTTTAACACAGTATATCTTAATTGACGTTTTGCATATTTAATTCCCTCTGATGCAACCTTTAGAGATGCAGACGTAGAATCCATTCTGGCTTTTGCACTGTCAAATTCACTCTTAGATACACTGTCATTTTGATATAGTTCTTTTATTCTGTTATAGCTTGATTGTGCCTCTATTTGTGATGCTCTGGCAGTTTCATAAGAACTCTCAGCCTTTCTTAATTGAATTTCATAATCTATCTTATCCAAGGTAGCTAAAACTTCTCCCTTTTTCACCGACTGCCCCAGCTTAAAGTTCATCTTTTCAATGTTTCCAGGTACTCTAAAACTCACTTCAGGTTCTATCGCAGATTTTATGTCCCCTGTAAAGCTAAGAGCTTCTACCGGACTTTTTAATTCTATTGTTTCATGCCTGACGGTTCTTAAATCAATTTTTTCCTCTTCTTTTTTAGTCCCGCAACTTGCAAGGGCAACTATTACAAATCCTATAGTTAATATTTTTTTGTATAATGACATTTGTTTCCTCCTCGTTTTTTTATTATTGCACCTTTAAACTGCTTTCCCCTAATAATTCAGAATATACTTCAGGGTCCAATAGATGATAAGCTCCTACAGCTCTTTCTGTTATCATCAGCCTAGTATAATAATTATATTTAGATGCACTCTCAGTTTCTTTGGCTTGAATTGCGACATTCTGAGAATCTAATAATTCAGTTATAGATACCTCTCCCCTTGAGTATGAATCTGTCACTAACTCAAGAGTTTTATCTGCTGCAACTCTTGCATCTTTTGAAGTTTCCACCTTTATTTTAGCTGTTACTAAATCTGTTAGAGAAGCTCTTATATTTTGTTTTACACTATTTTCAACATCTTCTTTTTGCATAGTTAATTTTTGTACTTGCTCAGTGGCGGTGTTTCTTTTAGCAATCCTTTCTCCCCCCTCTAATAATGGGATACTTACCTCTATTCCTACAGCCCATGCTTCCTTCCTTGGGTCTGAGTCTGCCGGATCAGAATATAGATTTCCACTGCCACTTCTATCCATATAGTAGTTATAGTCAGCGGTCAATGCCACCTCAGGGCTGTAGAAATTTCTATTTGCTTCCTTTAATTTTCTCTCTGCTGCATCCATATAATTCTCGATCTGTTTGATCTCAGTGGAATTTTCAAGACCTAATTTCATCAGTTTTTCCAAGGTATCATCCATCACGTTTTTCTTAGTTAACTCCAAGCCTGCTATCCCTAAAAACTCTTCAGTGTCTAAGATATCCATTGCTTGAAAGTTTGTATCCAGATCATTATTTAAAATTCTCATCAACTCTTCCTTGGCATTTTGAAGTTTAGCCTGTGAATCACTTAATTTACTGATATCTGTAGCTAACTTACTTTCCCATCTGTATACATCTGACTTTCTGGAATATCCTACTTTTTCCCTGACTCTGGCTAACTCTAAGTTCTTTTTAGTCAGTTCTAAGTTGCTGTATTGTATACTTTCAAAAGCTTTTAATTTTAACACATTAAAGTAGGTTGTAGAAACCTTTAAGACTGTATCTAATTCACTTTGTCTATAACTTTCTTTTTCTGCATTAAAAATACTTTTTTCTACAGATACTGCTGAGTTTAATTTATCATTCCATATTACCTGTCTTAACCCTACTCCTACATAGGTATTATCTGTTTTAACATCATTGGGAGCATCAGCTTGTCCTTGGTCTACTGCCTTATATCCACCTGCTGCTACCACTTGTGGCAGTCTGGATGATTTAGCTGCATCCACTTGGTACTCTTGGATATTTAGATCATTTTTATCCATTGTTAACTGCAGGTTATCCTCTAATCCCTTTCTTATGGATGAATAAAGAGTCAGTTCCTCTCCTACACTCTTTTTTCCTACTATCTTAGCTGACACTGCTGTTCTCCAATTTGGCCATTTGCCTATTTTTTCAGCTACCGATTGATTTATTACAGGTCTCAGTTCTCCTCCCACCACATAGACTTTTTGGTCTTTTGCACTGCTGCCATCTAATATTTCCAAGAGAGAGATAGCTGATTTTCGGAGTCTTCTCTGGATATTTGTATCCACCTCGAAAGAGAGGTATGCCTGGTCACTTATTCCTGTGCCGTATCCGTCTGCATATGTTATTATTTTTTCATTATTTAAAATATTCATGATTTGAATAAACTCTTCCCTGTCTGAAAAACCACCTAAAAGAGCTACTGTCTGCCCTTTGATATCTGCAGCTAATTTTTCATAATTTCCATCAAAGGCTACCCAATTAACCTTAGATACTCCATTTTTTTTGATATGTTCCTCTATATACGAGATCATTTTGCTCTCGTTATCTAATAATTCCGCTGGTACTATAAGGGTAATTTCTGAAAACTCTTCATCTACACTTCTGAGGAGTTGGAATATCTTGTCAAATCCAATTTCCTGTACACTATAGGTAAGATTATTTACCTGACTGGTCTCACCGTGGGATATATATTGAGCAAAAGGCATTATACTCAATTTTTTTATACTTTCTTTGCTTATAATTTGATTTGAGACCAGGTGATCTCCACCTACGATCAGGTCTACTTTTTTATTTTTAACCAGATCGGCATAACTTTCATCGATTCCTTCTGGCCCCTCTTTGGCTATAATCTGTAATTCCTTTGGAAAAACCACAGTATAATTACCCTCCAACACATCTGTAAATTCTTTTTCGATAATACTCTGAGAATTTTTCATATTATTACTGCTTTTTTGACTGTATAATACAGCAATATTCACAACTTCTTTAGCAAAGGTGCAAACATTTATAACGAATAACATAATAATTAAACTTATTTTTTTTATCAATTTTATACCTCCTACATACTTTTTTATTAAAATTGGTAATTAACTTTTTTCTCCCCCTTTTATTTTAATTTTTCTGACTCTATATTATTATGGAAAACAGTC
>JAUXGP010000252.1 GCA_030621995.1 Psychrilyobacter sp. | reverse complement strand
GGGTATCCACAAGGGATACCCCTACCTGTTCTTTAAAATCTGTGATCTTATGCAAGATTACATAACCTAAGATTCTTTTATCCTCTTCATACCTGAATTTACCCATTACTTCAAATATATCTTCTATGATTGTTATAGATCTCATTATATTAAATGGTGATTTTTTTTCAATCATCAGTTCCTTTAGATAGTAGGCAAAACTTTTTAAAAACTCCTCTACATTTATAGAATCATTCCATAGGTTATCTAAAAAATTGATCCCGTTAACCAGGTCATTTTTTGAGATAATCTCCAAAAATTCTGCCAGTTTTTTCTCCGGAATAACTCCTAAGACCTTTTCTGTTTTATCCAGGGTGATCTTCTCCCCATAACATGAAGATATTAATTTTTCAAAGATAGAGATAGCGTCTCTCATACTTCCGCCAGATTTTTCATAGATCAGTTTTAAACTGCCATCATCTATCTCTACCCCTTCAGATTTGGCTATCATAAGCAGGTGATCCACGGATTCTTTTAAATTTACAGGTTTAAAGTCATACCTCTGACACCTTGAGATAATGGTCTCTAATATCTTGTCTGGTTCAGTAGTTGCCAGGATAAAGATAACGTGAGCCGGGGGTTCTTCTAATGTCTTTAGGAGAGCATTAAATGCCTCCTTAGTTAACATATGTACTTCATCTATTATATATACTTTCTTTCTGCCTTTGGCAGGCTGATAATTTATTTTATCTTTTAATGCTCTGATCTCATCGATTCCACGATTTGATGCGGCATCAATTTCTATCAGGTCTATAAACTTGTTTTTACTGATATCTATACAGTTTTCACATCTATTACAGGGTGTATCAGTGACACCATTTTCCATACAATTTAACCCCTTGGCTATCAGTCTTGCAGTAGTTGTCTTCCCTACTCCCCTGGGTCCTGTAAATAAATATGCATGGGCCATCTTATTTTCCTTTAAAGAATTTTTTATAGTTCTTATTATATCGGTTTCTCCAGCTACCTCATCAAAGGTACTAGGTCTATACTTTCTATAAAGTGTTATATGCATCTTATCTCCTCAGACCCTAATCTAAATTATAGTTATTCATCTTTGTTCGTAGTGTATTTCTTGTAATTCCCAGTGTTTCTGCTGCTTCTACTTTTTTTCCATTGGCCACTTCCAATACCTGTCTGATCAATTCCCTCTCAACTCTGGATATTATATTACCATAGTAATCTTTTTGATTGGATCCCTGTAACATTTGGATCTCTCCCTCTACCCAGTCGGATAAGATCCAGTCTTGGATATCTCCCCTTCTTTTGATGGTTTTATTCCCGATAATATTTGACGGCAGATCCTCTACCAAGATACTCTTTCCTCTAGACAGTACCATGGCTGATTTTACAGCTGATTTTAATTCCCTTACATTCCCCGGCCAGTCATACCTCATTATTTTTTTCATAGCCGGAGTAGATACTCCCTTGACTGTCTTAGAAAATTCCTCATTGAATCTTTTAATAAAATGATGGATCATAAGGGGAATATCCTCTTTTCTCTCTCTAAGTGGCGGTATCTCTATCTCTAAGATTCTCAGTCTGTGATAGAGTTCTTCGATGAAGTTTCCATTCATTATCAGCTCTTCTAAGTTTACACTGGTAGTAGCTATAATTCTAATATCGGTTTTTATGAGTTTTGACCCGCCTACTCTAAAGAATGCACCCTCTTGAAGTACTCCTAATAATTTTGCCTGCAGAGTCAGATCCAGCGATTCTATGTTTCCCAGATGGATCGATCCGCCATAACCCTTTTCCAATATACCGATTTGTTCTACCTGTGATTCAAATATATTTCCCTTTTCATATCCAAATAACTTCCTGTCTAAGAACTCTTTTTGATATGCTGTACAGTTTACGCTGACAAATGGTTTTTCCTTCAGGCAGCTAAATCTATGGATGGATTTAGCCACTGCTTTTTTACCATTTCCCTTTTCCCCGCTTATCAATACCGGTATTTTATTTGTGGCTACCTTCCCTATTTTTTTATATACTTCTACCATCTTAGGACTGTTTCCAATTACCGTCCCTCTGGGAGCCTCTTTTTTCTTCAATTTTTCAGCTTTTAATTTTTGATCTTTGAGTGCTTTTTCAACTATCTTTATTACCTCTTCCTCTTCAATTGGTTTAAGCAGATAATCATATACCCCCAGTTGAATTGCCCAAGCTATCAGGTCTAAGGTTGCCCTTTCTCCCAAGGCTATAATTATAGCTTTATTTTGATTTTCATAGATCTCTTTTATCACTGTTTTAGTTTTATCTATCTCTTCTAATCCGTCTATATCCATGACTATTAGATTATATTTAGTATTTTCTATATAATCTCCTACATTAGTATAATTGCTTTCAAAAGAAAAATCCCCGTCTAAATTCTCCAACAGTGATTCCTTTATTTTTTCCGTTAAATTTATTCCCAATATATTCATCTATTCCCTGCCTTTTAACTTAAATTTATATTCTACCATGACACTTCCACTTACAGCCATCCCGCTATTTATAAGTTTTATATTCCAATCACGGGCTATACTTTCTACAGCTCTGTCTATTACATCTACTCCTGTTTTAACCAACCTTACTCTGAGAACCTTTCCACCGGCATCTACATCCAAGATTATTTTTACATCAGCAGTTTGAGCATTTTTTTCTGCTTCCAAAGGATATTCCGGATCTTTATTGGATGGATCCCATATTACTTTGGATTTCCCATCTACAGACCCCACTTTTAACCCTGATTTAGGCCCTATTATATTTGGGTTTTCCTCACTCATCAGGTTAACCCATCTTATATCTTCTACCCCGTCTGTCGGATCATTTTTTACTATAATTTTCTCCGATCTATTCTCAGGTATTTCAGCTTCCACTAGATCTAAGTTTTCCTCGATTCTATCTTCAGAATTATTGGTGACTTCATTCAATTTCCTGTCTTCAATTTCAGTTATTTTATTCTTATCTTCCATCTCTGAAATCTTTATTATTTTAGGCTTAAGATCTTCACCGCTTTTACCTACCTCTCTAGGAGAGTCTAAACTTGTCAATAAATCCAGATCATCAAATGACTGGGTCACCTGTAAGATCTTTTTTTGTGCCACTTTTTTCTCTACCT
>JAUXGP010000271.1 GCA_030621995.1 Psychrilyobacter sp. | reverse complement strand
TCTGTCTCATATCTGGGTCTAAAGCTGTCTGAGTTTCTAAAAACCAGCAAAATCACTGCTGCTCTATCTCCACTTTCCTTTAGTTCAATGAGCTCCTTTAGATGTTTAACAGCTCTCTCACTGGGAGCATCTGGAAACATAGCTACTCTGTCTTCTGCCAATGAAACACCCTTGATCTCTACCCATATTTTCCTGCCATCTTTTTCCAAAAGGTAATCCAGTCTGGACTTGCCATATTTTACTTCAGCTTTTAGTTTATCTATCTCTCCCAATGGAGATATTTCAAAATCATTCAACAGATTTTCCGATATATATCTGTGAAAACTTGAGTTTATAAGGATATCTTCCCCATCAGAGGCCCTCCCGCTAATCAGATCCCATTTTGTTTTCCTGTTGGGATTGGTTGCGCGTCTGAGTTTCACCCTATTTCCTTCATATAGAAGTTCCTTTATCCTTCCTGAATCATGGACATGAACAATCTCTTCAGAACCATTGTCCAATCTCACATGAGCAATAAATCTATTGGGTCTTTCTAAAAATACTCCCTCTTCATCTATTTGTATCTTATATAATTCTTTCATTTTACACCTCTTTTATTTTCTCTATAAACAAACACTATAAATCCCCCTTGCCTTTAAATGTCAAGGGCTAGAGATAAGAATTATTTGTATATAGGAAACTTCTCACATAGGATCTTTACCTCTGCCTTTAGATCGATTAATCTTTTTTCATCTCCTATAGACTCCAGAGCATAATCTATATAACCGGCGATCTTTCTCATCTCTGATTCCTTCATTCCACGAGTGGTTATGGCTGGCGTTCCTATCCTTATTCCACTGGTTATAAATGGTTTCTCCACATCGTACGGAATCCCATTTTTATTTACAGTTATCCCTGCCATCTCCAGCACTTCCTCAGCTACCTTTCCAGTAATATTTTTAGGAGACAGGTCCACTAACATCAAGTGGTTGTCCGTCCCTCCGCTGACTATCCTGTATCCCTTTTCTTCCAAACTTTGAGCTAAAATTTCAGCATTTTTTATCACTTGTTTTTGATAGCTTATAAAATCTTCACTCAGCGCTTCCTTTAAAGAAACAGCCTTTCCAGCTATAGTATGCATCAACGGCCCCCCTTGAATCCCAGGAAAGATAGATTTATCTATCTTTTTAGCAATCTCTTCGTCATCTGTCATAATCATCCCGCCACGTGGTCCTCTGAGAGTTTTATGGGTAGTTGTAGTAGTTACATGAGCATACGGTATAGGGCTTATATGACAATCTGCAGCTACCAGACCTGCTATATGAGCCATATCTACCATAAGATATGCTCCTACCTCGTCTGCTATCTCTCTAAATCTTTTAAAGTCTATTGTCCTTGAATATGCACTTGCACCTGCTATGATTAATTTAGGTTTGGTTGCATGGGCAACCTGTCTCAGGTCATCATAATCTATCATCTCTGTTTTTTTGTCCACACGATAAAATACCGCATTATAATCCTGACCTGAAAAGTTTACATTTTTTCCATGGGTTAAGTGTCCTCCATGATCCAATCTCATCCCTAAGATAGTATCACCTATATTGATAAGAGCTTTATATACAGCCATATTAGCCTGGGAACCAGAGTGCGGCTGTACATTTACATATTTCACTCCAAATAGTTTAGCTGCTCTGGATATAGCCAGTTTTTCTGCTATATCCACACATTCGCAGCCACCATAATATCTTTTTCCAGAATAGCCCTCTGCATATTTATTGGTCATCACACTTCCATTGGCTTCCATGACAGCTTTGGACACTAAATTTTCCGATGCAATTAATTCTATCCCGTCTTCCTGCCTTTTCTCCTCTTTTTTTATAGCTTCATATATTTCTTCATCTATTTCTTTTAAATATTCCATATTTCTCCTCCACTTCTCAAATTTATTTTCATAATAAAATTATACAACAATTTTTTTTAAAAACAAAAAAAGTCATGGTTTCCCATGACTTAATTTTTGTTTATTTGAACGTCTATAGTTGTGCTTTTCACTGCTCCACGATTGACCATATATAGATCTTTAGCTTTTAAATAATCTTCTTTGGATATATATTTTCTCACGTCTATTTGAGTTTTCAGCTGATTTTTTTTCATATTTGCATTTAACTGCCCAATCTCATCGAAAAGTTTGTTTATTTTAAACCAGTTTTTTTCCGGATCATCGATCAATAATTTATTTATTTCCAATTCTTTCTGGTCTAACTCTATGAGCATTATCCTGTGTTTTTTTAATGCATTGTTCAAAATAACCTTTGCATTTCCTATATTTTCATCACTTATTCCAATAGTTGATAGTTCCTTTTCCATATTGCTTATAGATATACTTGCATAGGAGAACAACGATCCTAGTAGCATCAATCCCAGTATTACATACCTTCTCATTAAAATTTCCTCCCTACATCTTAAAATCGCTTACAAAAAAATCTTCCTCTTTAACATTTGACAGCTTTCTGCCCTTTAATAAACCATCATCTAAAAGATCCATTTCTACTGTATTTTTTACCTCTAAATATTTAGGCAGATCATTTCTGCTCGTTATTGTTTTTACAATCCCCTGACTTGCCCTGACATTTTGCGGCTGACTAATATCTCTCACTTGATAAAGTGCCGAAGTAGATACTATTCCCACAATAAATAGTGAAAGTCCGATAGCACTGTTTCTTTTATTTTTATGCTTTTCTTCCTCTAATAGAGTCTTGTATATATTTACCTTTATCCTTGCCTTCATATCTGCATTTAATTTTTCTCTAAAATCATCCATTATAATCCCCCCATTTCCTTCAAGCCTTTATAGTAGATCGATTTTACTGTTGAGAGTTTCATATCTTTTATCTTACCTATCTCCCTTAGTTTATATCCGTATATATCCTTCATA
>JAUXGP010000155.1 GCA_030621995.1 Psychrilyobacter sp. | reverse complement strand
ATTCCACCAATTAGCCCTATTGTCTTCATATTTAATCCTCCTAAAATTCTTTTATATAAATTAATTCCCTTAGAGTATACTACATAAATAAAAAAATAGATCCTTAACTTTCATTCTTTTATGTGTTAAAACTCCTATAGGAGGTGTTTTTTATGACACAATACAAAAAATACTTAGAAGACAACTGCACAAAAGGTATTATTCAGAATTATTTTAAATTAAATCTTTCTGTGAAAATAAAAATAACAGCACCTTCTAAATACTGGCTTATTTGCCTCTTGAGGGCTCCTTAAGGAGCTATCCTTGTGATTACACCTGTCATAATCATCAATTCTAATAAAAAAGCAAGCGACACTGAAGTCCTTCACTCAACATCACAAAAAATTCATCCAATATCAAAAAAGAGGTTTAATGAGTCCTCTAGCGGACTCATTAAACCTCTTATAGACTGACTTCTTACTGAATAGACAAAAAATTTGAATAGAATAAAAAATAAATCCCATATATGTCTTATATTTCATTATCAAATTTAACTTTTTCATCTATAGTTTTAAAAAATTCCTGAAATAAAACTATATATTCTTTTTTTACTTTATTATAAATCTCCCAAGCTGTATCCTGATTATAAGTATGGGAAGTCCTGTTTCTATTTTCCATCATCTTAATCCATGCAGTACCATTTTCTATTAGTTCAACTTTAAAAGCCTCTCTAAAAGCTCCTCTCGGACTATTAACTTCTATTCCATCATATTCTAGATAGCCTTTCATAAGTTTCCAGCTAAGTTCAAAGACAAATTCAAATCTTTGAATGGTTCCATCTAAATATAGGTCATCCACATGGGGATCTTTTTTTAGGGAGTCTTCTAACCTGCCTAAAGCTTTTCTTAAATCTTCTAATTTTAATTTTAATTTATTTTGATTCATAATTACTTTTCCCCTTTCATTTGTAAGAAAGATTATGTATCCTTCTTTATCAATAAAATTTTTTAAATTTTCATTGGTGTTTTTTTTATAGTCAATTATATCAGTTGTATAGGGTAAAGATGTTTTGTACAGTTCATCTTTTAAATCTAATAATTTATCTTCTCTAAATTTAACGGCTAAATCTATATCTGAGGCTTTTTTATAATCACCTCTAGCTCTGGAACCAAAAATTTTAACCCATTCTATTTCTTTGGAGTAATATTTTAATACTTCTATTATTTTGTAAAATTCTTTTTCTGTTAATCCATACATAGCTTCCCTCCAAGATGAAATATATTTCATTATACCATAAAATAATGATCGCGGACAAAATCCAATAGAAAATAAAAAGACAAAAGGACCACCTATGAACCCTTAGAGCTCATGGGTGATCCTTTTAGATCAGTAGCAAATGATCTAAATTTCTTTGATCTGCTCATCTTTTTCAAATTCACCGTATATTTTCTCGTTAAATATTTTATTTAGAAGCTTATCACTTCTATACTGTTTAAGTTTTTTCAGATCATCTCGAAGACCTATATGTAAACTATAAGTCATAGCAAGGAGCATCACTGTAAATGGCAGACCAGAAAGAATTACACCTGTTTGAAGAGCACTTAATGCCTCATTCCCTCCGGCAATTAAAAGTGCTGCCGCTATGGTTCCTTGCATCATAGCCCAGAATATTCTCTGTGAAATTGGAGAGTCCATCTTTCCTCCAGAAGTTAGATTATCAACCACAAGAGATCCTGAGTCCGATGAAGTGACGAAGAATGATATAACTAAGAATGTACCCATTATTGAAAGAATCATTTTAAAAAGTGAAGATATCTCTAAATTTTGAATCATTGCGAACAATGAAGTAGCTACATTATTATTAACTGCATTCAACAGAGTTCCGCCATCTATACTGTTTTGAAATAAGGCTGTCCCGCCAAAAGCAGACATCCAGATAAAACTTAATAATGTTGGTACTATAAGAATAGCTAATATAAATTCTCTAACTGTCCTTCCTTTTGATATTCTGGCAATAAACATTCCTACAAATGGAGACCATGAAATCCACCATGCCCAGTAGAAAATAGTCCATGAACCCTGCCACTTATTTCCGTTTTCAGTAAAGAAACTTATTGAAATTAAATTGTTCAAATAAAATCCCAGTCCATTATTAAAAGCTCTTACAATATAAAGAGTCGGACCTAAAACTATAATCATAATAAGAAAAACAGCGGGAACTTTCATGTTCAATTCCGAAAGGATTCTAACTCCCTTTCCTATCCCGGAAACAACAGATATAGTTGCTATAAATGTGATTACAACTATAATCAACACTTGGATTTTCGGTGATTGAGGAACCCCAAATAAAAAATTTAATCCTGCATTTATTTGCTGGGAACCAAATCCAAGGGAAGTGGCCAGTCCAAAAAGACATGAAATTACAGCTGTTACATCGATAATATCTCCTACCCATCCGAATACCTTGTCTTTAAATATTGGGTAAAAAACAGATCTTAAAGAAAGAGGTAATCCTCTGTTATATGCAAAAAATGCCAGGGACAGGGCTACCAGAGCATAGATCCCCCACGGATGAAATCCCCAGTGATAAAAAGTTATACCCAAAGCTTCTCCAATGGAATTTCCATCGGTTATGGGCATTTTACCAGTGGCATGATAAAGAGGTTCTCCCACACTCCAGAACATAAGTCCGATACCCATTCCGGCACTTATAAGCATAGAATACCATCCAAAATTAGTATATTCCGGTTTTGCCTTAGGCCCTCCTAACCGAACCTCTCCTAATTTACTGAACATAATATAAATAGGGAAAATCAAAAATATATTGGCACTTATTATAAAAAACCAATTCCAGTTATTGGTTATATTATCCTTAATCCCGCTCAGAACTTCATTGACCCTCATTGGGTCTTTTAAAGTAGCTCCTATAAAAAATAAAACCAGCAATCCAGAAATAATAGATACCTGTGGGTGGAAATCAAATCCCCATTTATTAATATTTCTAGAATGCAGTAATTTTGTTTTTCCCTTTAGTTTATCAGTTTCAAATTTCGGTTTTTTTAACCTTGTTTTTGATTTTTGCACTGTTTTCTTTTTTTTCTCCACTTTTCTCCTCCTAAATAAATAACAAAAAAAAACACTCTAATTCTACTACCATAAAGGTAATAGAGTTAGAGTGTTTAAGTTTCGTCTGTTAGACTCACAATATGCCACATAAGTAGCATAATTCATTGCCTCAAAAGAGACCCTGAATAAACCCCAGTTCTATAAATATTTTTCAAGCTAAACTTTCCTTTTGTTCAATTGGTTTGCATCTACACTATATAAAACATTATAAACCTCGCCAATTAAGTAATCATTTAATTTACTTCATATTGTACTATTTTCAACATTATACTATATTTTGTATACTAAATCAACTCATTATTTTTTCCCAATACCGGACACACTTTAAGTAAACTTCGCCTTTATTTAATCTCATGGGAGATCCCGGGGTTCCATATGCTCTATTTTTTTCCTGAAGTCTTTCCGCTTGGCAAGGCTAATCAGGTTTTTGATACGATTATTCATAAAGGGATGTGTACTGAACACCTCCATGCTGAAAGTGCCTGAATCCCCATCCAGCTGTGCCAAAAATTCCTCTATATCAACGGGATTGTCCAAACCCCATGCTAGTTTCAGCAGGGAAGAGGTCAGGGGAATCAGATCCCCTTTGCTGGCTATGAGGGCCACTGAATCGGCAGAGTATTCACATGAGCGGCTCCACTTATAGAAGAAGAGGCTTCCCAGTCCAAACTGAGTACTCATTATAGTAATAATTCGCACGTGCCCGAATAAGATGTGTCCCATTTCATGCCCAATTACCGCCTTTATCTCGGTTTCCGAGAGCTTCTCCACCAGGCTTGATGTGAGAACCACGGTATAGGGTTCGTCATAGCCAAAGGTATAGGCATTCATTACCGGGTTTTGGTTTATAAAAAGATTTATTTTCACAGGGGGAAGGAGTTTCTGAACTTCTTCAAGTGCCTTATAGAGTTCCGGTCGCTGATGGGGGCCGATCTGAACAGCATTGGCAAGTATCTCCTTCCGCTTCAGGGTTGATGTTATATATCCCACTCCAAAGATGAAAAGAAGAAGGACTCCTGCTAAGTATCCCCCCAAAAGGAGTATGACTACAGCGAAGATAAATCCCAGAGCCAGATCACGGTTCTCGGTTTTACAGCGGTAGTCTTCCAAGTTGATGGATCTGGCAGAGGTAAAAAGACCTGTGAGTGCCAGTTTATGTTCCCGGACCACAGTTTCTGGGCACATTTCAACAAAGAGTATGGTGGTAACTATTAAAAGGAGGAGGTCATCTAAAAGTCCCAGGAGAGGCAGGAAGTCATCAGGCGGAAATGGTAAAAAAACATAGGCAAGTGGAATGAAGACTAAAAACACCTTCAGCCACTTATTTACTCTGCGGTCCTGCACCAGTCTCCAGGTAAGCCGGAAATGATTTAATATCTTGACAATCATAGTTCTCCCCCCTTCCTGTGCAGGAAATTAATCTGGTTATATTTTTTGATTCTACGTTTCTTTCAAATTTTTCCTTATTTTCTTCACAATAATATTATTCATTTCACTTATTCTTATTTTCCAAACTTTAATAATTTCCTCTAAATTAAATATCTCATTCTTCTATAATTTAGATATATATTTCCCTTATTTTTTGAAAAAATTAACAATCAATTCTCACCTTATAGAGATATTGAGGAAAAAAAGAGGCAGT
>JAUXGP010000248.1 GCA_030621995.1 Psychrilyobacter sp. | reverse complement strand
TTGTCCGGAGATATATTAGTTATTAACATTTGTAATGGAGCATCTTTATCTCCCTCAGGATCTTTTACATGCTCTATTATTGTTTCAAATAATGGCTGCATATTTAAATCTTCATCAGTTAATTCATGCTTTGCAAATCCATTTTTAGCTGAAGCATAGATTACCGGGAATTCTAATTGGTGATCGTTTGCTCCTAATTCAACAAATAGATCGAATACTGAGTCTACTACTTCTTCAGGAGTACAGTTTGGTCTGTCAATCTTATTTACTACAACAATTGGATTTAATCCATGCTCTAATGCCTGCTTTAATACATATTTAGTCTGCGGCATTACACCTTCAAATGCGTCAACTAATAATAGTACTGAGTCTACCATCTTTAATATTCTTTGTACTTCTCCACCAAAGTCAGCATGGCCTGGAGTATCTACTATATTTATCTTGTATCCACCAAAATCAAGGGATGCATTCTTAGATAAGATTGTAATTCCTCTTTCTTTTTCAATGTCGTTCGTGTCCATTGCTCTTTCTACAAGTTCTTCTCTCTCTCCGAATACTCCTGATTGTCTTAACATTGCATCTACCAATGTTGTTTTACCGTGGTCTACATGAGCTATAATAGCTATATTCTTTATGTTCACTGTGTCTCCTCTTTTGCCTCTTTTGGCATATATTTAATTTTTTATCTACTGTATTTAGTCTTCCACAACCTATTCAACTTTTCTAAAATCAGTCGTTCATTCTTATTATTTTGCGGAAGGTAATAAACTTTATTATTATTTTTATATTCTTGATATACAAAATTCCCCTCATATCCGTGGGGATATTTATAGTCTTTTTTACCCAGATCTGTCAGGTGGTGCGGCACTTCCTCTATAACCCCATTTTTTATATCCATCATGGCTGAATTAATAGCTTCATATGAACTGGATGATTTAGAAGATATGGCGAGATAAATGGTCACCTGGGATAAGATTATCCTTACCTCCGGCATCCCTATTTTTTCACAGGCCATGATGGCAGCATTTGCCATAGTGAGTCCTTCTGGATTCGCCAAGCCTACATCTTCCGATGCACTGATGAGTAATCTCCTGGCAATATATCTTGGATCTTCTCCCCCGTCTAACATCTTTGCCAGCCAATAAACGGCAGCGTCTGGATCCGATCCCCTGATACTTTTAATAAATGCTGAGATAGTGTTGTATTTATCTTCTTTTTTATGATAGCCGGCTTTTCTCTTTTGAAGCAGGGTTTCCACTTCCGCAAGGTTCATGGCTTCCCCTACTTCTGAGATCAATTCCAGATAATTTAGAGCTATCCTCCCATCTCCGGCAGACAGCTCCTCAATATAAAGTTTTATGTCATCATCTAAATTAAGGTTTTTATATTTCAAGCCATTTTCAATAAGCTTTAATATCTCAGGTTTTTTTAATTTCTCAAATTCAAAGATCATAGATCTGGAAAGAAGTGCATTATTCAATGCATAGTATGGATTCTCTGTGGTAGCTCCTATGAGAACTATCAGCCCGTCCTCTGTATGAGGCAGGAGTGCGTCCTGCTGTAATTTGTTAAACCTGTGGATCTCATCTAAAAATAAAAGTGTTCTTTTATTTTCTAATTCCAATCTTCTGTTGGCTCTGTCTATGACCTGCCTGAAATCATTTAAATTAGCAGTGGTTGCATTTAATTTTTCAAAACTATAGTCCAGTTCATTTGAAATCAACACACCCAAAGATGTTTTCCCCGTCCCAGGTGGGCCGAAAAATATTGAGTTGATCATCTTCCCTTTTTCTATTAGTTTTCTTAAGATACTTCCTCTGCCTATAATCTTCTCTTGTCCTACATACTCCTCTAAGGTTTTAGGACGCAGGGCATATGCCAGGGGTCTGACCCCATCATAATTCTTTTGAAAAAGTGTATTCATTTCGATCTCCATTATATCACAAATTTCATTATCTGTACAATATTAAAGAGGCTAACCCTTCACAGGTTAGCCTCCTATCTTTAGCTTACTAGATATAGTAATAATGCTATTATTAAAAATCCAGCTGCTACGATTTCCGTAGCTTTAGCCAAGGGTCCACCATCATCATGTACACCAAAAATACTATTGGTAGCACCTGTTCCTATTCCTCCACTCATACCCTTACTTCTGTCAGGTTGAATAATTACTAAAACCATTAAAGAGATTGCAAGTATAAATAAAATTACCGTTAAAAATGTAGCCATTTTTTGCCCTCCTAAAAAACCTTTTCTTTCCTAACATTATAGCCTATTTTATCCTTTTTGTAAAAGCTTATTTTTCCAATATCACCCTCGCTAATTTTAAACTGTCATAGATATATTCCTCATTGATCCTGTCGATACATCTTTTTATAGTTTCACTCTTATTTAAAATAATGTCATCTCTCATCTTTACACCTCATAGTTATCTATTATTTCTTTTCTTTCTTCATTTAATTTGAAATATTTTTTATATACCAATAACTCAAATTTTTCCCTTTCAATATCACTCTTTTCATATATATAAACTCCATTTTCAACTACTTCTTTCTGGAATACTGTAGAAGATTTTTTTAACTGTACCAGATCTACTTCTTTTTTTATTTCAGAACTTATCTGCTGGGCTAAAAGAAATATCTCAAAGGGGTCATATTCTTCTTTAGAATAAAAAGCTATATCTACATCACTATTTTCTGTATTTTCATTTTTAGCATAGGAACCGAATATATATACAATTTCCTTGTCTATACCTTTCAATTTCTCTAAAATTATTTGTATAATTTCACCTTTTATCATAATATATACCCCTTAAAAGTTCTATTCTTAATTATACATCCTACATTGTCAATTATACATTTTTCCCTTTCCCTATTATACCATAAAAAAAAGAGGCTAAATCCTCTTTTTAAAATAAAACCTTTTTTCTTTTTTCCGCCAATTACGCGAAGGATATACTTTACTGCTCTAGCACAGAAGTTACCTTTTCTGATTCTAAAACTTTCTTTGACGCAGACTAGAATCTGACTTTTCTTTTTTCTTTTAATCGAAGTTTATAGTCGTTGAGCTTCAGCAATACTGTTTCTACAACAACGATTGTGACTTACTCACTAAGACATTTATAAATCTTCTTGATTTTCTTTGGATCTTTTTCTTGCATCAAGGCAAGAAATGATCTCAGTTAAGGGCGAAACCCTTAGAACCTC